>NZ_QLTL01000023.1:0-83465 GCF_003269045.1 Pseudomonas sp. URMO17WK12:I7
GCATCGAGGAACAGCAGGTGCGCCGTATCGTGCGCGCCGTCGGTGGCTCGGGCTTCAACCTCAACCTGTTCCCCAACGTCGCCTGCTCGATGGCGTTCTTCCGCGTGCTGCAGCCGATCTCGGTCACCGAGACGGAAATCCACCACTCGGTGATCACCATGGACGGCGGCCCGGCGGCAGCCAACCGCTACCGCCTGCGCCTGCACGAGCACTTCCAGGGCCCGATGGGCTTCGGCACCCCGGACGATTCCGAAGCCTGGGAACGGGTGCAGAAAGGCGCCAATGCCGGCGAGAACCTGTGGATCATGCTCAACCGCGGCCTGCCGGGCGAGAAGCCCAGCGAAGACGGCCTGGTCTCTGACGTCAGTGCCGAAACCGGCATGCGCGCGGCGTACCAGCAGTGGAAGAAGATGATGACTGCGGAGGTCAAATGATGAACCTGCCATTGCTCAATGAAGTCACCGCGTTCATCTGGCAGGAAGGCGACATGCTCGACCACGGTGAATACGACACCTGGCTGAACCTGTGGACCGAGAAAGGGACCTACATCATCCCGATCAATCCAAAAGAGACCGACTACGAGAACACCCTCAACTACGCCTACGACGACCACCACATGCGCGGCCTGCGCGTGCAGCGGCTGATCGGTGGCGAGTCGATTTCCACCAGCCCGCAGCCACGCACCGTGCGCACGATCTCGCGTTTCCGCGTACTGGCCGACGACGGCGTCAACGTCACCGTGCGGGCCGCGCAGAACATCCGCGAGTTCCGCAAGGAAAGCCTCAAGCACTACAGCGCCGACCTGACCTACACCCTGGTGCGCGCCGAAGGCGGCTTCAAGATCCACCGCAAGGTGATCAGCCTGATCAACAGCGACGATACCCTCGCCGGTATCGGATACATCCTTTGAGGAGCACGCCATGAACCAAGTCGCATTGGTAACCGGTGCCGGCCAGGGGCTCGGCCAGCGCTTCTGCGCCAGGCTGCTGGCCGCAGGCTTCGATGTGGTGGTCTCCGACCGTGATCTGGCGCTGGCGCAGGCCACCGCCAGGCAGCTGGGTGGGCGCACATTGGCGGTCAAGCTCGACGTCGGCAGCAAGGCCGACTTTGAGCAGGCCCTGGCCCAGGTGCTGGAGCATTTCGGCGCCTTGCACGTGGTGGTCAACAACGCCGCCGTCACCAAGACCACACCGCTGATGCAGATCAGCCCCGAAGAGTTCGACGCCGTGGTCGGCCTCAACCTGCGCAGTGTGTTCCTCGGCTGCCAGGTATTGGGCGCGCACCTGGCCGAAGCCGGCTACGGGCGGATCATCAACATGGCCTCGCTGGCCGGGCAGAACGGCGGCACCGCCACCGGCGCGCACTATGCGGCGAGCAAGGGCGCGATCGTCACCCTCACCAAGATCTTCGCCAAGGAATTCGCCGCCCGTGGCGTCACCGTCAATGCCATCGCCCCTGGCCCGATCGACTCGCCTGCGGTGCATGCCGCAGTGCCGGCCGAGCGCCTGCAGGGCTTGCTGGCCAACATCCCGGTGCAGCGCCTGGGCGATGCCGACTTCATTGGCGACCTGATCGTGCAACTGGCGCGGCCCGAGGCCTACTTCACCACCGGGGCGACCTGGGACGTGAACGGCGGCCTGTTCATGCGTTGATATTTTCCGGGGCGCCCACGCGCCCCTCTGTTAGGCGGGACACCGGCCATGAATGAACAATTGTTGAATGTAGTCGTGCGCAAGCGCGAGATCCAAGGGGCCGACGTGGTCGTGCTCGACCTGGGCCGGGCCGATGGCGCGGCGCTGCCGGCCTTCGAGGCGGGTGCGCATGTGGATATCCATGTTGCCCCAGGCCTGGTGCGCCAGTATTCGCTGTGCAGCGACCCGGCCGATGCCACGGTGTATCGCCTGGGTGTGTTGAAAGACCCGGCCTCCCGCGGCGGTTCGGTGAGCGTGCACGACAGCTTGCTGGAAGGGCACGAGGTGCAGATCAGCGCCCCGCGCAACCTGTTCCCGCTGGCGGCCGATGCGCGCCGTTCGATCCTGCTGGGTGGCGGCATCGGCATCACGCCGATGATCGCCATGGCCCACGCCCTGCACCAGCAGGGTGCCGAGTTCGAACTGCATTACTGCGGGCGCTCGCGCAGCCGCAGCGCCTTCCTCGAGGCACTGGCCAACGCGCCGTTTGCTGCCCGGGTGTTCACCCACTTCGACGATGAAGCAGCGGCCCAGCGCCTGAACCTGGCAGACGTGCTCGGTACTGGCACGGCTGGCACGCACCTGTACACCTGCGGCCCGTCGGGCTTCATGGACTGGGTGATCGACGGCGCGCGGCAGCAAGGCTACAGCGAGGAACACATCCACAAGGAGTACTTCCAGGTCGAGGTCGACGCCAGCGGCGCAGGCTTCGAAGTGGTCGCCGCGCGCAGCAACAAGACCGTGCAGGTTGCCGAGGGCCAGAGCATCCTCGATGCCCTGGCGCAGGTAGGCATCAAGATCGACATCTCGTGTGAACAAGGGGTATGTGGCACCTGCATGTGCGAAGTGCTCGAAGGCGAGCCTGACCACCGCGACGTGTACCTGACCGATGAAGAAAAAGCCGCGAACGACCAGATCCTGGTGTGCTGCTCGCGGGCCAAGTCCAACAAGCTGGTGCTGGATATCTGAGGAGCATGACCATGGTAGACGTATCCCAATTTCGCAACGCAATGGCGCTGCTCGGTGGCGCCGTATCGGTCATCACCACCGATGGCCCCGCCGGCCGCTTCGGCTTCACCGCCTCGGCAGTGTGCAGCGTGACCGACTCGCCGCCCACCTTGCTGGTGTGCATGAACCGTTCTTCGTACTCCAACGAGCAGTTCAAGGCCAACGGCGCATTGTGCGTGAACGTGCTGGCCGGCACCCACCAGGAACTGTCGGGCGCCTTCGCCAACCGCAACCTGAACATGGACGAGCGTTTTGCCGTTGCAGACTGGACGGTGCTGGAAAGTGGCGCGCCGGTGATGCAGGAAGCGCTGGTCAACTTCGACTGCCGGATTGCCCAGGTGCATGAGGTGGGGTCGCACAGCATTTTCTACTGCGAAATCCAGGACATCCGCCACGGCGGTGCCGATGACGGGCTGGTGTATTTCAACCGGGCCTATCACCGGGTGTGCGAATCGTCCAAAGCCTGCTGAAGCGGGGGCTGCTGTGCAGCGCTTTCGCGACACAAGGCCGCTCATACAGAAGAGCGCGGTCCCTTGTAGGAGCGGCCTTGTGTCGCGAAAGGGCCGCAAAGCGGCCCCAGCGGTCTTCAGGCATTACAGGGTCTCAAGATTGTGGAACACCACTTCCAGCATCTTGTTCAACCGCTGCACCTGCGCCTCGGTCAACCCCTTGAAGCTGCGCTGGAACAATTCGCGGGTCACATCCTGCATGCGCTCGATGTTCTGCAGGCCGACCTCGGTGATGCGCACCTGGGTCACGCGCCCGTCCTCGGGGCTGGGCGCGGTATCGACCAGGCCATCTTCCTTCATGCGGTAGACGATCTTGGTAATGGTCGACAGCTTGGCGATGGCGTGGGTGGAAATCTCGGAAATGCTCGACTCACCGTTCTCGTTGAGGATCCACAACACGCGCCAGCGCGGCACGTCGAGGTCGACCTTCTTCAGCAGGCGTTCCATGTTCTGGGTGTAGCGGCCGTGCACACGGGCCAGCCAGTAGAAGGGGAAATCTTCCTTGCGAAATTCATCGCTGGCCGGGTCGTGATGGCTGTGGCCTTTGGTTTTAGACGTGCTCATCGATTCACTACTTGTGCGGAATAGTCGCGACATCATAGACCTTTCCGCGCATTTGACCACCGCAGCTGTGCCAGTAATTACGGGAATGTTCAGTTGACATTTCAAGTAATTGACACGCATGTTCATGGCTGGGCCACGGTCCGCCATCCATTCTTGAAAAGGGCTCCACGAAAATGACAATCATAGTTGAAACCCTTGACCTGGGCGGCAGCGGCCCCCGGGTCGTGGTCAAGGACACCCTCGACGTCGCCGGTACCGCGACCCGCGCCAGCAGCCAGGCGCTGGAGCATGCCCCGCTGGCCGAACGGCACGCCGAGGTGGTCAGCCAGTTGCTGGCCAACGGCGCGCGGCTGACGGGCAAGGTCAGCCTGCATGAGCTGGCATTCGGCACCACCGGCATCAACCACTACACCGGCACGGCGGCCAACCCACGCTTTCCCGGGCGCATTCCGGGTGGTTCTTCCAGCGGTTCGGCTGCAGCCGTGGCTGCGGGCCTGGCCGACTTCAGCCTGGGCACCGACACCGGTGGCTCGGTGCGTGTGCCGGCCTGCTGCTGCGGCGTGTTCGGCCTCAAGCCGACCTTTGGCCGGGTCAGTCGCAAAGGCGTGATGCCGGCACAGAGCAGCCTCGACTGCGTCGGCCCGTTTGCCGCGAGCCTGCCGATGCTGGTGCGGGCGATGACGATGATCGACCCGACTTTCACCCCGGCGCAGGTCCCGGCCAGGGCGCGTATCGGCGTGCTGCGGGTCACTGCCGAGGCGGCGATCCACAAGGTGGTGCACGGTGCCCTGACAGCCAGCGGCCTGCCCTTGGGCAACGTCGAGCTCAAGCACTTCGGCGCGGCCTATGAGGCTGGCATGGCAGTGATCAACCGCGAGACCTTTGCCGGTTGCGGCCACTTGCTGGAAACCGGCAAGGTCGGCGCCGATATCGCCGGGCGCCTGGCAGCGGCGGGGCAGACCACCGACAGCGCACTGGCCGAAGCCGAAGAGGTGCGCCGCCGCTTCACCGCAGAAGTCGACCAGGCCCTGGCCAGCTACGATGTGCTGGCGCTGCCGACCATGCCGGACTTCCCGCTGCGCCTGGAGGATGCCGCCGACACCCGTGCCGTGCTGGGCATGACCTCGCTGGTGCGGCCGTTCAACTTGTCCGGGCACCCGGCCCTGAGCATTCCGCTGGGCAGCGAAACCGGCCTGCCGGTCGGCTTGCAACTGGTGGCGGCCAAGGGCGCCGACGAGAAGCTGCTGGCCGTGGCCGAGCGCTTGCTGCTGAACCTGTACTGAGGTGGCGATGACCGATATCCATGAGCTGCAGGCCCGCCTGCAGCGCTTTGAAGACCAGCAAGCCATTCGCGTGTGCATCAACCGCTACATGGAACTGTGCGACCAGCTCGATGCCAGCACTCCGCTGGACGAACTGGCCGGGCTGTTCACCCGCGAGGCCGTGTGGGAAGGCAAGGGCGCCAAGTATGCCGCGAGCTTTGGTGGTTACCGGGGCCGTGAGGCGATTGGCGCGATGTTCGCCACCTACATGAAGACCCCGGCGCACTTCGCCTTGAACGTGCATTTCCTGACCAGTGAGGTCATCGAGGTGGAGGGCGGGCAGGGGTTGGGGCGTTGGGTGATGTTGCAGACCAGCACTTTTGCCGATGGTGCATCGCACCTGAATGCGGCGCGCCTGACGGTGCGTTTTGCGCAGGAAGAAGGGCAGTGGCGGATGGCGCATTTCCAGACCGAGAACCTGTTCAGCCGGCCGGTGACTGCCTGGAACAGTGAGGCGCCATTGCCGGTGCCTGAGCGGTAGGCGCGTTGAGGCGACCAGGTGCATGCCTTGGATTTTGTAGCAAGGCGTAGATCGAGCGCCGCCCGCGCGGCGCATCGCGGATGAATCCGCTCCTACACCTGTTTTCGGGCCAGTTAATCCTGTGAAGCCAACAGGGCCCGCCTTGTTGGCATGATGATGCATCTCGCTGGGCACTGACGCTGTTCCATCTGTCTCCAGCCATGCACAAAGGCGGACAGCGATGAACTCACAGGAATAACTGGCCCGAAACAGAGGTAGGAGCGGATTCATCCGCGATGCGCCGCGCGGGCGGCGCTCGATTTGCGCCGCGCCGCTGCCCTGAAGCGCACCCCCCGGATGCAACTCAGAAGGTACTGACGAACACTACCTGGCTATACAGGTTGCGGTTGTCATTGCCCAGCTGCGTCCCACCTTGCTCGGCACTGCGATCCGGTTGATACAAGCCCACCAGCGGCACGATCATCAGGTGCTCGTTGATCGTCCACTCCGCATACAGATCCACTTCATGCCCGTCGGCATTGCCCAGGCTGCGGTCGAGGGTGTCGAAATTGAAGCCCAGGATCCCGACGTTGAGCGACTTGGTCGGGCTCACCGTCAGCCCCACTTTCTGAATCCGCGCATTGCTGTTGAATGGCCCGGCATAGTTACCGGCCACTTCGCCCTGGAACCAGGTGCCCAGGCCGCGGCCCAGCCCATAGAACAAGGTGTCGTAGCCTTCGGAGAAACGGCTGTAGCGGTAGCTGATGTTCGGTTGCCATGGCAGGTCGGCGAAGGTCCAGCCCGCTTCCAGGTACCAGGCATCCTCGGTAGCGGTGTGCGGTTTGTCCTGCTTGGCGTACTCGCCGGAGAGGAACAGGTTTTCCACCCCGGCATTGCCCTGGCCGCGCAGGCTGTAGGTCTTCATGCCGTCACGTTCCAGCTGCTGCGGCGAGGCAAACGCCTCATCGACGTGGGTGGTGCCGATGTAGGTCAGGCCGACCGTGCCGGCATCGGCCACGTGTTCCAGGGTGGCGACGTGCATTTCGGTCTTGGCCTGGGCGCGGTTGTCCGATTGCAGCCACATCAAGTCACTGCGCCAGCCCTGCTTGCCGCCCAGGCGCAACACGGCGGTCTTGTCGAAGCTCTTGCGCGCGGCCAGGTAGTAGGCGCCGCCGCGGTTGAACTGGCCATCGGCCAGGCCGTGGCCGACGTTCAGCGAGTCGCCCTGGATCAGGAAGCCGTCACCGACCGCGACCATCTGCTTGCCAAACGACAGGTCGATACCGTCCTCACCCAGTGCCGGCACCAGGTTGCCGGACTTCCAGCCCAGGTAGGCGTCCTCGATCTTGGTGGTGCGCTCGCTGCCGTCACTGAAGCCGGCGGCGTCGCCATCGCCCCATGTGCCGGAGCTGAGCAGGGCAAAGGCGCCGTACAGCGAGCCGCTGCCACCCAGGCGCTGGTCGCCGCTCAGGCCGTATTTGATGTAGCCCTCGCGCCACGAGGTGGAGCCTGGCTGGTCGCGGGCGATGGCATAGCTTTCTTCGCTGTGGAATGCACCGAACACGGCCTCCACGTTGGCATTGAGGTGGCGCTCGTCATCGCCGTAGAGCTCCACGGCGGATGCCTCCAGCGAGACCCCGGCCAGGACTGCGGCCAAGGTGAGACGAAACGGGCGGTGGTGCATGGTCTGGCTTCCTTTGTTATGGGTTTGGCAGAAGTTCCGAAGACATGCCAACGATCATGCAGGAAGCCCTGGCGCCTGCTTTTGTGCTGGCTGCCAGATGCCTTTGGCACCGTGCCAAGGTGACAGCAGGGCTGAAACGCCGAAGGCCCCGTTGCGGGGCCTTCGTGGAGCGGGAGGTGCTGATTGCGGCCGGTTTGCCCGGTTTGTCAGTTGGCGTGGCGCTTGCGGTACTCGCCGGGGGTCATGCCGAAGCGGGCCTTGAACGCGGTGCTGAAATAGCTCGAGTCGGAAAACCCCCAGGCATAGCCCAGCGAGGAGACCTTCTGGTCCATGGCCGGGTTGCGCAGGCTCTCGGCACAAAAGTCCAGGCGGCGGTTGCGGATGTACTGGGCGATGACCAGCCCGTGCTTGGCGAAGATGCGGTACAGGCTACGCATCGAGATGCCCACTTCGCGGGCGATGAACTCGGGGCTGAGGCTTTCGCAGGTGATGCTCTGGTCGATCAGCGCCAGGGCCTTGCGGAACATGCGTTCGTGGCTGCCCGGGATGGTGTCCTGGGCAATCGCCGGGCGCAGCAGGGCGATCAGCGCGTCAAGCACGGCTTGGCTTTCGTGGTTGGCCATGTGCTGGGTACGGCCGGCTTCAAGCATCATCAGCCGGGCCATGCTGGCCAAGGGCGTGTTTGCCTCGATACGCCTGGCGCAGGCCACGCCGACCCCTCGGGTGCCGCTTTGCACCTGGTTGCGCGGCAGGATCAACGACAACTGGCGCGAGCGCTGGTGGAAGTGCATGTCCAGCGGTGTGCTGGCATCGATCAGGGTGAGGTCACCGGCTTGCAGTTCGATGCACGCGTCCTGGTGCTCGATGCGCGAGGTGCCGGCCATCTGCAGCACGGCGAAGTAATTGTCCGCACTGCTGGCGCGGATTTCCCGCGGGCCACGGAACAGGTTGACCTGGGTCATGTCGACGATACTCATGGAGATCTGGCCTACCTGGCATTTTTCCAGCTGGCCGACGAAGCCAGGGTCAAGCTTGCGGCCGTTGAAATGGCCGCAAGCTTCGTTGACCTGGCTCAGCCAGGCCTGGAAGTGGTCGTCGGAAACACGGCTTGCAGGAGTCATGAATGCCTCGCAGGGTATGACGTGACGCGGATCGCTCGGGCGAACTCTTGGTCTTCGGGGTATGCATTACAATTCACTTGAATGTTCAAGCAAAAAGCAGGCCTGAAGACCGCCGTGACTGTTCTGATTGCGAGGTAACGTATTGATATAGAAAGGTTAAATAGTGTGATCGGGCAGGCGGGATGGCATCGGGCTGATCAGAGGCGCCGTGCTGGCGCTTCGGAATGTAGCAATTTGAAACAGCAGTGTTTCCACCGGCCCCTCAGGTGTGCGGGACGGCCTTGGCCGCCGGAGTGCCGGCATATTGCGGCTTCAGGTGGCCTTGTTCATCGAGCAGATAGGCATCCATGACTTCGCGCACCACCGGCCCGGCAACACGGCCGCCGGCCTCGCCGTTCTCGATCATCACCGCCACCACCACGCTGGGGTGGTCAGCCGGGGCGAAGCCGACGAACAGGGCGTTGTCGCGGTGCCGTTCGAGGGTCTTGTTGCGGTTGTAGCGCTCACCTTGCTTGATCGCCACCACCTGCGCCGTGCCGCTCTTGCCGGCGATGCGGTACTGGGCGCCAGCCGCAGCGGCGCGGGCGATACCGCGCGCATCGTGCATGACCATCTGCATGCCGACGTTGACCTGGTCCCAGGCGTGCTTGTCATGCAGCACGATGTCGGGCATCGGGTTGGGGTCGACCGGGGTCTCGCCACCCACGGTCATGGCCAGGTGCGGGCGGTGCCACACACCCTTGCTGGCCAGCAGGCTGGTGGCCTGTGCCAGTTGCAGCGGGGTGACTTGCATGTAGCCCTGGCCGATGCCGAGGATCAGCGTCTCGCCCGGGAACCACGCCTGGCGACGGGTGGCGCGCTTCCACGCCTGCGAAGGCATCAGGCCGGGCGCTTCCTCGAACATGTCCAGCGAAACCTTCTGGCCCAGGCCGAACTCGGCCATGTAGTCGTGCAGGCGGTCGATGCCGAGCTTGTGCGCCAGGTCGTAGAAGTAGGTGTCGTTGGAACGCATGATGGCGGTGTACATGTCCACCCAGCCATCGCCACTGTGGTTCCAGTTGCGGTACTTGTGGTCGTAGTTGGGCAGCTCGTAGTAGCCCGGGTCGAACACCCGGCTGCCGGGGGTGATCACGCCGCTGTCGAGCCCGGCGATGGCCACTTCCGGCTTGACCGTCGAACCGGGCGCATACAGGCCGCGCAGCACGCGGTTGAACAGTGGCCGGTCGATCGAGTCGCGCAGGGCAGCGTACTGCTTGAAGCTGATGCCCTTGACGAACAGGTTGGGGTCGAAACTTGGGTTGCTGACCATTGCCAGCACGTCGCCGTTGGCGGGGTCGAGCACCACCACCGCACCGCGGCGGTCACCCAGGGCCTTTTCGGCGGCCACCTGCAGGTGCGAGTCGAGGCTGAGGATGATGTCTTTGCCGGGGATCGGGTCCTTGTGGTTGAGCACACGCATCACCCGGCCCTGGGCGTTGGTTTCCACTTCTTCATAGCCCACGTGGCCGTGCAACTGGGCCTCGTAGAAGTGCTCGATACCGGTCTTGCCGATCGATTGGGTGCCGCGGTACTCGGTGCTGTCGAGGGTCTTGGCTTCCTTTTCGTTGATGCGCCCGACATAGCCGACAGAATGGGCGAAGTGTTCGGCCAGCGGGTATTCACGAATGAACTGTGGTTCCACGTCCAGGCCGGGCAGGCGGAACTGGTTGACCGCGATCAGGGCGATCTGCTCTTCGGTCAGGCCGACCATCAGGGTTACCGGCTCGAACGGCTTGCGGCCGCGGCGCAGGTCCTTGTCGAACTGCTTGCGGTCGTCTTCGCCGAGGCTGAGGATTTCAGCCAGGCTATCGAGTACCTTGGCCGAGTCGCCGGCGCGCTCGCGGGTCATGGTCAGGTCGAAGCTGGGCTTGTTGTCGGCCAGCACCACGCCGTTGCGGTCGTAGATCAGCCCGCGCTCGGGGGCGATGGGCAGGATGTGCACGCGGTTGTTTTCCGACACCGCGCTCTGCTGGTCGTGCTGCAGCACCTGCAGTACGTAGAGCCGGCCCACGAGGACCGCGCACAGGCTGAACACCAGGGCGGCGCAGGCCAGCAGCCGGCGGTTGACCAGGTGTTTTTCCTTTTCGTGGTCCTTGAGGGGGATCGGTTGCGGCATGGGGGCTCTGTACGGTAGCGGATTCGGCAGGCGAGGGCTTCGCCCTCGTTCGCGGGCAAGCCCGCTCTCACAGCTACCGCGCCGATCTTGAGCTTGCGCAGTATCTGTGGGAGCGGGCATGCCCACGAAAGGGCCGCCCAGCGGCCCCGGGGCCGGCGATGCTACGCAACCCGGCCCCGCGCCTCAAGGCAAGCGCGACCGGGTCACCGCCCCGGATCGCGCATCCACCCCACCATCAGGGCGTTGACGGCCAACGTGAAGATTTGTTCATGTGGTTTCAGTGTGCCTGTCAGTGCGCGTGATCCACCTGTTTCCGGGCGGGGGCAGAGGCATGCCCGTGCGCCGCTTCGGCCTCGACGATCGGCACTTCCTTGCCGTCGCAGTCGAACAGCTTGCCATCGCGGAAGAAGTCGCCTTCATTGAGCCAGGCCACGTCGTGGTAGCGCAGGGTGCGCTCACTGGCGGCGACGAACACCGATTGCTGGTCGGAGTTGCCGGCGCGCAGGTGGTTGAACAACAGGTTGAGCAAGATCGCCATGATCGCCGACGAGCTGATGCCGGAGTGGAAGATGGTCTCGAACCAGCTCGGGAAATGGTGGTAGAAGCCTGGTGCGGCGATCGGGATCATGCCGAAGCCGATCGAGGTGGCGACGATGATCAGGTTCATGTTGTTGCGGTAGTCCACCTGGGCCAGGGTACGGATGCCGCTGGCCGCGACGGTGCCGAACAGCACCACGCCGGCGCCGCCGAGTACGGCGGTCGGTACCGCAGCCACCAGCCGGCCCATCACCGGCAGCAGGCCGAGAGTGACCAGGATGAAGCCGGCGCTGGCCACCACATAGCGGCTCTTGACCCCGGTCACCGCCACCAGGCCGACGTTCTGCGCGAACGCGCTTTGGGTGAAGGAGCCGAACAGTGGTGCCAGGGCGCTGGAAATCATGTCGGCACGCAGGCCGTTGCCCAGGCGCCGGGCATCGACGTCGGTGCCGATGATTTCGCCCACGGCAAGGATGTCCGCCGAGGTCTCGACCATGGTCACCACGATGACGATCAGCATCGACAGGATCGCCGCAAGCTGGAACTCGGGCGTGAAGTGCAGCACCTCCGGCAGCGCCACCGAAGGGCCGTCAAGCGCCTGGGTGAAGTCTGCCATGCCGAAGGCCATGGCCACCAGGGTACCGATGACCATCGCCAGCAGGATCGACAGGCGCGACAGGCTGGCGCTGCCCAGCTTGCTCAGCAACAGCACGCAGGCCAGGGTGAACGCGGCCAGGCTGATGTTGGCCGTGCTGCCGAAGTCGGCTGCCTGGCTGTTGCCGCCCATGGCCCAGCGTGCCGCCACCGGCATCAGGGTCAGGCCGATGGTGGTGATGACGATGCCCGTCACCAGCGGCGGGAAGAACTGGATGATGCGTGAGAACAGCGGGGTGATCAGCAGGCCGATCAGCGACGACACGATCACGGCGCCGAACACCACCTGCAAGCCATTGGTGCCGTCATTGCCGATGATCGCGACCATGGTCGCCACGCTGGCAAAGGAAACCCCCTGGACCAGCGGCAGGCGGCAGCCGAAGAACGGCACGCCAAGGGTCTGCAGCAAGGTGGCCAGGCCCCCGGCGAACAGTGAGGCGGCAATCAGCATGCCCACATCGGCCGGCGACAGGCCGGCAGCCTGGCCGATGATCAGCGGCACGGCAATCATGCCGCCATACATGGTCAGCACATGCTGCAGGCCGTAGGCGAAGTTGGCGCCAATACCGAGGTTCTCGTCTTCCGGACGAGGTGTAGCGGTAGATGTCATGGTGAGTAGCTCGCTGTTGTTTTTGTTACGCGTCTAACTGCACGGTTTCAGTCGCATTGGGGTGAAACAGGTAAAACGCAGCCGCAGCAAGGCTCGCCGCGCTTTTTCAAGCGCGGCGGCAGGGGCTGTTCAGGTCATTCGCCGCTGACGAGCTGGTAGGCCAACTGGTTGTGGCGCTCCAGTACCCGCGGCAGGTCGATGGTGGTGATACGGCCATCCTGCACCACCACCCGGCCATTGATCACGCTGGTATCGACGTGGGTCGGGGTGCAGAACACCAGGGCCGCCAAGGGGTCGTGCAGGGCACCGGCATAGGCCACGTGGCCCAGGTCGAAGGCGACGAAGTCGGCGATCATGCCCGGCGCCAGGGCGCCAATATCGTTGCGGTTGAGCACCTTGGCGCCGCCCAAGGTGGCGATTTCCAGGGCTTCGCGGGCGGTCATCGCGTCCGGGCCGAAACCGACGCGCTGCAGCAGCAGTGCCTGGCGTACCTCGCCAATCATGCTGGCGCCGTCGTTGGAGGCCGAGCCATCCACACCAAGGCCCACCGGCACGCCGTGGTCGCGCATCTTGCGAATCGGCGCGATGCCCGAGGCCAGGCGCATGTTCGAGCAAGGGCAGTGGGCGACACCGGTGCCGGTGCGGGCAAACAGCTCGATGCCGTGCTGGTCGAGCTGCACGCAGTGGGCGTGCCACACATCGTGGCCGACCCAGCCGAGGTCTTCGGCGTATTCGGCCGGCGTCATGCCGAATTTCTCGCGGCTGTAGGCGATGTCGTTGACGTTCTCGGCCAGGTGGGTGTGCAGCGATACGCCGTAGTTGCGCGCCAGCACGGCGGCCTCGCGCATCAGGTCGCGGCTGACCGAGAACGGCGAGCAGGGCGCCACCACCACGCGCAGCATCGAACCGTGGCTGGCATCGTGGTAGTCCTCGATCAGGCGCTGCGACTCCTTGAGGATGTCGCTTTCCTTCTCTACGACCGAATCAGGCGGCAGGCCACCCTGGCTGCGGCCCACGCTCATGCTGCCGCGGGCGGCGTGGAAGCGCATGCCGATCTCGCCGGCAGCATGGATGCTGTCATCGAGCTTGCAGCCGTTGGGGTAGATGTACAGGTGGTCACTGGAGGTGGTGCAGCCAGACAGGATCAACTCGGCCATGGCTGTCTGGGTCGAAACCGAGATCATTTCCGGGGTCAGCCGCGCCCAGATCGGGTACAGGTTGGTCAGCCAGTTGAACAGCTCGCCATCCTGGGCTGCCGGCACCACGCGGGTGAGGCTCTGGTACATGTGGTGGTGGGTGTTGACCAGTCCCGGGATGACCACCTTGCCGGCCATGTCCAGGATCACGTCGGCGTGCGGCGGCAGCGTATCGCTGGGGCCGACCTGCTTGATCAGGTTGTCTTCGATATAAAGCCCGCCACCTTTGATTTCACGGCGTTCGCCGTCCATGGTGACCAGCAGTGCGGCGTTCTTGACCAGGAGGGTCTTGGGGGTATGTTGCAGGGAAGCTTGCATCGCTCATGCCTGGCGCAATACGCAGCGACGTTGGCCGATGTCGTAGGCGCACAGGCATGCATGTAAGCAAAGTTTGAAATTTTTGTATACAGAAAAATGCCGGGGCCCGCAGGCCCCGGTTGGCTTCAGCCTGCTTGCACGGGCGCCTTGCTGGCGCCTTTGCGCAGGCCTGTAACGCCCCAGGCCAGGCCCAGCACGGCAGCGATCACCGAGCCTGACAGCACGCCGAGTTTGGCTGCGCCCAGCGAGGCTGGGTCGCTGTAGGCCAGGTTGGCAATGAAGATCGACATGGTGAAGCCGATACCGGCCAGCAGGCCGATCAAGGTGATGCCGCGCCAGTTGACCTGGGCCGGCAGGCTGCACCAGCCCAGGCGCACCATCAGCCAGCTGACACTGATGATGCCCAGCGGCTTGCCGGCCACCAGGGCCACGGCCACGGCGGTCATCACCCAATGGGGCCCTTCGGCCGACAGGTCGATGCCCGACAGGCCGACACCGGCGTTGGCCAAGGCAAACAGCGGCATGATCGCGTAGGCCACCCAAGGGTGCAGGGCGCCTCCTACACGGGTTACCGGTGGTACCAGCTCACGCTGGGCCAGGCGCAGGCGTTTGAGTGGAGCGCTGAGGTCGCCAGTGTCCTGCTCGGGGGCCTTGGCCCGGCCCAGCAGGTCGTTGGTGAAGCGCGAGACCGCATCCAGCGGGCGCTCGCCCAGTGGCATGGCGGCTACCGGGGTCATCAGGCCGAGTATCACGCCGGCCAGGGTCGGGTGGGCACCGGTCATCAGCATGCCGACCCAGGTGATGGTGCCAGGGATGACATAGGCCCAGGCCGAGCCGACGCCGATCTTTTGCAGGCCGATCACCAGCAGCAAGCCGATGGCGGCTACGCCGAAGCCGCTGTAGTCGAGGCCGCCGGAGTAGAAGATGGCGATGATCAGCACAGCGATGATGTCATCGATGATCGCCAGGGCCAGCAGGAATACGCGAATGTTGGACGGAATCGACTTGCCCAGCAGGGCCAGCACGCCGACCGCGAAGGCGATGTCGGTGGCGGTCGGCACGGCCCAGCCTTGCTGCTCGGCTGGCGCATGGCCAAAGGCCAGGTAGATCAGCGCAGGTACCGCTACGCCGCCAACCGCGGCGGCCATGGGCAAGGTAGCCTGGCGCAGGCTGGCCAGGGCGCCTTCGTGGATTTCGCGGCGGATCTCCATGCCCACCACCAGGAAGAAAATGGTCATCAGGCCATCGTTGATCCAGAAGTGCAGGGACTGCGAGAAGCTCAGCGAGCCGATGCCGACGCTGATCGGCGTGTGCCAGAGGGCGTCGTAGCTGGCGGCGGCCGGGGAGTTGGCCCAGATCAGGGCGGCAACCGCCGTGATCAGCAGGACGATGCCGCTGACCGCTTCGATGTGCAGGAAGCGCTCGAAATTGGCGAAGGCGCGTTGGGCCAGCTGCTGGGCACGCGTCAATTTGGTTTTTTGCATAGGCACAAGAACTCCTGCAGGCGGCCCGACCTACACTGTTCTTTAACCTGCGTCACTGCATCTTGCAGCTAGCACCCGGGCGCAATTCTACCGGGCATATGCGCCCAGGCCAAGCGCAGAGCATTGAACCGCGCAATGTCGCTATGCCACTCTCGGGCTGCCTTGCTGGCAGCGCACGACACTCGCCCGGCATGATCGTTCTGGCTGATTACACTGTTGAAAGTCGCCACACAGGGAGTGCTTTGGATGGTCAGCGTGCTGATGGTGCTTGCTGCCGGCGCAGCGGGCCGCCTGTGGGCGAGCCTGGGGTCATGGGATCGGCCTGCCGAATGGAGCGGGCACCCATGAGCAAACCCGGACGCACAATCTCCCTGCAATGGCTGGTGGCCCTGGCCATCGTGCTGGGCATGCTGCTGCTCGGTGTCGGCCTGGCCTGGCAGGGCTATCGCGGCATCAGCCAGGCCCTGGTGGCCGCCGCTGGCGATGCTGCCCAGCAAGTCGGCAAGACCATCGATGAACGCGCCCGGCGCCTGGTCGACCCTGCCCAGAGCAGCATTCGCCTGCTGGCCTTCAACCCGGCCGCCAGCAACCTGCCGCAGCGCCTGGAGCGCTTGCCACAGCTGGTCGAAAGCCTGAATGCCAACAAGATGCTCAGCGCCGCCTACGTTGGTTACCCCAACGGCGAGTTTCTGCTGGTGCGCCGCTTGCGCGACCCGCAGTTGCTGGCCCGCTTTGCCGCGCCGGCGGGCAGCCGCTTCCTGGTGCAGAGTGTCAGCCAGGGCGCGGGCGGCGCGATGCTCGGCGAGTGGCGCTTCTATGACCGCGCCCTGACCCTGCTCAAGGCCCAGGCTATGCCTGACTACCATTACGACCCACGCTTACGCCCCTGGTTCGTCGACGCCAGCGCACAATCCGGTACCGTGCTGACTCACCCCTATGTCTTCTTCACCACCCGCGAAATCGGCATGACCATGGCCCAGCGCAGCGTGGACGGCGCGGCGGTGCTCGGCATGGATGTCTCGGTCGACGACCTGGCCAGCGAAACCCGCGACCTGCGCATGACCCCCGGCACCGAAATTGCCGTGGTCGACAGCCGCGGCAATGTGGTGGCTTACCCGGACCTGCAGCGGGTCATCGTCCATGAGGGCGAGAGCGTGCGCCTGTCGCAGATCGCCGAACTGGGCGTACCCAGCTTGCAGCAGGTTTACACCAACTTGCCCCAAGGCACACGGCCACAGCTCTATCAGGTAGAGGGCGCAAAGTGGTTTGGCATGCGCGTGCAACTGACGACCCTGGCCGGGCAGGACCTGCAAGTGCTGATCGCGGTGCCAGCGCAGGAACTGCTGGCGGGGGCACGCAAGGTGCTATTCGAGCAACTGCTGTGGACGGTCGCGCTGATGGCCGTGCTGCTGTTGCTCGGCGGCTTGCTCGGCCGGCGTATCGGCCGCCCGTTGCACCAGTTGGCCGACCAGGTGCGTGCCTTGGCCGGCTTCGATTTCAGCCGCGAAGTGGGGGTGGGCTCGCGGGTGACCGAAGTGCGAGAGTTGAGCCAGGTGCTCAGGCGCATGTCCGGCACCATCGGCAGTTTGCAGGCGATCACGCTGACGCTCAGTCGCGAGACCCAGCTGGAACGCATGCTCGATGGCGTGCTGACGCACCTGGTGGAAGCGGCCGGGGTCGGTGCCGGGGCGGTATACCTGTTCGATGACCAGCACGCCCACCTGCGCCTGGCCGCTTCCTGCCGGGGTACGGGTTACCCCGAGGAGCTGACGCTAGGGGAGGCCGATCACCGTGACCTGGCGGAAACGGTCACACAGGCCCTGGCGCTGGGCGGGCGCAGCCTTGCGGTGGTGCTCAATGACCGGGGTCATGAGCTGCTCGGCATTCTCGTCCTTGAATTGAAGAGCGAGAATGCTGAAGTACGGGAGCCGTTCCGCCGCTTCGTCGAAGAGCTGTCCGGCGCCGCTGCCGTGGCCATCGAGACGCGCCAGCTGGTCGAAGCCCAGCAGCGCTTGCTGGACGGGATGATCAAGCTGCTGGCCGACGCCATCGATGCCAAGAGCCCCTATACCGGTGGCCACTGCGAGCGTGTGCCGCAATTGGCGCAGATGCTGCTGGACAAGGCCATGCAGGCCGACAGCGGCCCCTTTGCCGACTTCAGCATGACCGAGGCCGAGCGCTACGAGTTCCGTATTGCCGCCTGGCTGCATGATTGCGGCAAGGTCACCAGCCCTGAGTACGTGGTGGACAAGGCGACCAAGCTGGAGACCCTGTACAACCGTATCCATGAGGTGCGCATGCGCTTCGAGGTGCTCTGGCGCGATGCCGAGCTTGCGTACTGGCAAGGCCTGGCCGCTGGCGAAGCCGAGCCGGTGCTGCAGCGCACGCTGGAGCAGTGCCGCGCCGAACTGCAGGAAGAGTTCGCGTTCGTCGCCAGGGCCAATATCGGTGGCGAGTTCATGCAGGATGAGGATGTCGAGCGCCTGCAGCGCATCGGCCAGCGCCGCTGGCAACGGCATTTCGACAACCGCCTGGGCATATCCCGCGATGAAGAACAGCGCTTTGCCGGTGCGGCGCCTGCACCCTTGCCGGTCGAAGAGCCGCTACTGGCGGACCGCCCCGAGCACCTGCAGCCCTGGGGGGCGCGCAAGCCGCCGGTGGTCAAGGGCGACCCGCGCAACGTCTGGGGCTTCGAGATGCGCCTGCCGGCCAACGCCAGCAACCAGGGCGAGCTGTACAACCTGGCGATCCGCCGTGGCACGCTGAACGATGAAGAGCGCTTCAAGATCAACGAACATATCGTGCAGACCATCATCATGCTGACTGCGCTGCCGTTTCCGCGCCAGTTGCGGCGTGTACCGGACATCGCCGGCAACCATCACGAAAGAATGGATGGCGGCGGCTACCCGCGCCGGTTGGGCCAGGGCGATCTCGGCGTCGCCGAGCGGGTGATGGCCATTGCCGATATCTTCGAGGCGCTGACGGCCGCCGACCGGCCGTACAAGCCGGCGAAAACATTGTCCGAGTCGGTGAAGATCCTGGTGTTCATGGCCCGCGACAACCACATCGATGGGCAGCTGTTGCGTCTGTTCCTCGGCAGCGGGGTGTACCTGGAGTATGCCGGGCGGTTCCTGCGCAGCGAGCAGATCGATGAGGTGGATGTGGCGTATTGGCTAGGGCAGTTCTAGTGCACCCGTGGCTACCACGCCAGGATCGCGATCAGCTCGATCGCACACAGTGCGGTAACGCACGCTGCCAGCAACAGGTTGACGGTGATGCCCGAGGCGATGGTCTCGGCACGCAGGCCCGTCACATGGCGCCGGTAACGCCGCCGCAAACGCAGCCAGGCGGCTCCGGCGGCCAGCAGGCAGAGCACCGCCGGTGCCACGGCCAACCAGCGATGGTGCGGCACCCACCGCAGGAAGAAGCAACTGCACACGACCATCGCCATGATGGTGCGCCGCCACGCCAGCAGCGTACGCTCCGGCTGCAACCCCTCATCGGCGTGGGCGAGCTGCGGGTCAGGCATGGAAGAACACCGCGTAGGCAAAGAACGCCATCACCAGCGAAACCCCGATCGACAACGCCGGGGCGATCAGCGGGAACGGCAGCGGCCGCTTCTGGCGCATCGCCCGCTCCACATTGAGCCAACGGGCGAAGGCCGGCAGGCTCAGCAGCAGGGCCAGGCTGATCAATGCAACCGCCAGCAGGCGGCGGGTGCCGGGGCTGAAGATTTCGGCCGTGAACATGTCCACGGCGATGCCGCTTGCCAGCAGCGCCAGCGCGGTCCTGATCCAGGCGAGGAAGGTGCGCTCGTTGGCCAGGGTGAAGCGCGGGTCCGGTTCCTGGCCGTCGGCGAGGAGCTTGCTGGCCAGCCAGCCGCGTGAGGGCTCGGTGTTCTTGTTCAAGGGCAGTCGTCCTCCTCGGGTAAGGTCGGTGGGCGCTCAGTTTGAGTGGCAAACCCTGCCAATGTCCATGGTTCGCCAGCCGCTGGCGCTATTCGTACTCCGTTACGCCGCTGATATGCCGCCCGGCGACATAGCCAAAGGTCAGCGCCGGCCCGAGGTTGATGCCGCCCGACGGGTACCAGCCGCCGAACACGCTGGCCATGTCGGTGCCGGCCGCGTACAGGCCGCTGATTGGCTGGCCGTCATCGTTCAGCACGCGGGCGTGGCCGTCGGTGCGCAGGCCGGCGAAGGTGCCGAAGCAGCCGGGTTGCACCTTCACCGCATAGAACGGCCCCTGCTCGATGGGCGCCACGCAGGGGTTCGGGCCCTTGTGCAGCGGGTCGCCCTGTTTGCGGTTGAAGGGTGTCGAGCCACGGCCGAAGGCCGGGTCCTGGCCTTGGCGCGCATGCAGGTTGAAGGTTGCGACCGTAGCGCTCAGCCCGGCGGGGTCGATGCCGCAAGCCTGGGCCAGCTGTTCAAGGGTCGTGCCGCGCTTGAGGTAGCCGCTGCGCAGGTGTGGCCCCACTGGCAGCGGCGCGGGGCGTACGTAGCCGAGGCCGAAGCGGCGAAGGAAGCGGTGGTCGCAGATCAGCCACGAACAGACTTCTTCGCCTGGCGGCACGGCAGCGACCATCGCAGACACATAGTCGTAATAGCCGTGCGCCTCGTTGACGAAGCGCTTGCCGTTGGCCAGCACGCCGATGATGCCTGGCTTGCCACGTTCGATGATGTGCGGGAAGTGGCCGATACTTCCGTCACGGTGTGGCACTTTCGATACCGGCGCCCAGGCCACCGGTGACTTCAGGTCAGTGGCCACCACGCCACCGGCCGATTCGCCCAGGCGCAGGCCGTCGCCGGAGCAGGACTGCGGGGGCAGGGCGAGGTTGTCGTGGCCGCTGGTATCACGCGGGAACAGCTGCCGGCGCCGTGCGGGGTCATTGGGGAAGCCGCCGGCTGCCAGCACCACGGCCTTGGCACGTATCGCCCGTTCGCCTTGCGGGGTTGCAAGGCTCGCCCCCAGCACTTTGCCGTCTTCCATCAGCAGGCCCTTTGCTGCTGTCGACTCGATCATCCGCACGCCCAGGTCGTCAGCCGACTTCGCCAGCCGGGCCACCAGTGCCACGCCGTTGACCAGGTGCATCGCCCGGCCGTGGCGGGCCAGATGATAGAGGTGGCGTGCGAAGCGTTTGCACACGTGCAGCAAGGCGCGCGGCGAGCGGGTCATGTTGAGGAAGGCGGCCAGGTCCGCGCCGGCCATGATCGGCATGCCCATGAACGAGGTTTCGCGCAGGGTCTTGCGCAGGCGTGGCAGCAGCGCGCCAAGCTGGCTGGCGTCGTATGGCGCGGCAATCACCTGGTGGCCGCCGAGGGCGGCGCCGGGCGTGTCGCCATGCATGTCGGGGATGCCGTTGCCGTCGGCGAACTGCAGTGCCGTGTGCTGCTCGAAAAAGGCAACCATGTGCGGGCAGGCTTCGAGAAACGCATCGACGCGCTCGGCATCGTAATGCGTGCCCAGTTCGTTGCGCAGGTAGGTGCGCGGTTGCTCAATGTCCTCGATGATGCCAGCGCGCCGGGCCAGCGGATTGCGTGGCACCCAGGCCCAGCCACCGGACCAGGCGGTGGCGCCGCCGAGTACCGGGTCCTTTTCGACCAGGATGACCTTCTGCCCATGCCAGGCGGCCGTGACCGCCGCTGCCAGCCCGGCTGCGCCAGAGCCGATGACCAGTACGTCGCAGTCGCTTGGGAACGATTCGGCGGGCATTGCGGTGTCTCCTGAGTGTTTATTGGAACTGAATTCCACAATATTCATTTCAAGTGGAAGGTACTGCAAGGCCAGGTGGCAACTTTTGGTCGATTACCGGACACTTGAATGCCTGAAGCTCGCGGTGGCTATCGACGGCATGGAATCATCTTCTAGAATTCGGCAAATTTTCAGGGATATACGTCATGGCTGGTAGTCAGATCGAACGCGCCTTCAGGCTTGTTGAAAGCCTTACCGGTGAACCCCACGGCTTGCCGCTGCAAACCCTGGCCGAGCGCCTGGACATTCCCAAGAGCGCTGCCCACCGCATGCTCACCGAGCTGGTGCGCCTGGGCTATGTCCGGCAGAACCGCGACAACAGCCGTTATCAGCTGTCCGCCAAGCTGGTGGCCATGGGCTTTCGCTACCTGGCCAGTAGCGGCGCCGACATCATTCAGCCCATTCTTGACCGCCTGGCCCAGGACAGCGGCGAGCTGGTGCGACTTGGGGTGATCGAAGGCAACCGCCAGACCTGGATTGCCAAGTCCCAGGGTGCCCGTTCCGGGTTACGTTACGACCCGGACATGGGCCGTGACGCGCCGTTGTTCTACACCGCCTCCGGGCACGCCTGGCTGGCCAGCCTGAGCGATGAAGAAGCGCTGCAGATGGTATTGCGCCAGGGGATTGCCGACCCGGCCGAGTTCGGCCCCAATGCGCCGCGCTCGACCGATGAGCTGCTTGCCTACCTGCACCGTGCCCGTGAGCGCGGCTATGCCTGGGTCGAGCAGACCTCGGCCATCGGTACATCTGCCCTGGCTGCCGTGGTCCGTCGCCCGCAGAGCGACGAGGTGATCGGCGTGCTCAGCGTTGCCGGCCCCAGTGCCCGCCTTGCGCAAGCCCGCCTGGCCGAGCTGGCGCCGCTGCTGCTGGCGGCGGCCGAAGAGCTGTCGGCAGCCAGTCGGGCGAGCGAATTGTTTGCCTGATGTGCATTTCTGGTCGGTAATCGCACGGTCTGTTGAGAGGGGCGTTCTGAAAAGCTGAACTTGGTTCTACATTGTGCAGTGCCGATTATGGAGCTTGGTTTCACAATCTGCACCACAATAAGGACAAGAGGACAGTGCGTTGAACTCACCCCTACGAATCGCCCTGATCGGTGCCGGTATCATGGGCCGCCAGCATTACCAACATCTGCGCAGGCTCGCGCAAGCCCAGCTGTGCGCCGTGGCAGACCCGGGCCCGCAGGCCGAGGCTTTCGCTGCCGAGTGCGGGGTTGCCTGCTTCGCCGATCACCGGCAGATGCTCGAACAGGCGCGGCCCGATGCGGTGATCATCGCCAACCCCAACAACCTGCACGTGGCCTGCGCCCTGGATTGCGTCGAGGCTGGTGTGCCGGTGCTGGTGGAAAAGCCGGTGGGCGTGCACCTCGATGAGGTTCGTGCGCTGGTCGAGGCTTCGCGCCGCCAGGGCGTGCCGGTGCTGGTCGGCCATCACCGGCGGCACAACCCGCTGATCGCCAAGGCCCACCAGATAATTGGCGAAGGCAAGCTGGGCCGGCTGATCAATGTCACCGCCCTGTGGCAGCTGCAAAAGCCCGACAGCTACTTCGAAACACCCTGGCGCCGCGAGCCGGGGGCCGGCTTTCTGCTCACCAACCTGATCCACGACCTCGACCTGCTGCGCCACCTGTGTGGCGAGGTGGTGCAGGTGCAGGCCTTCACCCGCAACGACGTGCGCGGCTTCGCCAACGAAGACAGCGCGGCAGTGCTGCTGCAGTTCGCCAACGGCGCGCTGGGCAGCCTGACCGGTTCAGACGCAGTGGCCGCGCCATGGAGCTGGGAACTGGACTCCGGTGAAAGCCCGATCTACCCCCGGCAGGACGGTCAGCCCTGCTACTTGCTGGCCGGCACCCACGGGGCACTGAGCATTCCGCAGCTCAAGCGCTGGCATTACGCCGAGGCCGGCTCAGGCTGGCACACGCCGTTGTTGCAGAGCGAGGAAGCCATCCCCGCCGGCGAGGCGCTGACCTTGCAGTTGCAACACTTCATCCGCGTAGTCCAAGGCACAGAAGCGCCGTTGATCGATGCCGCCGACGCTGGCCGCACCCTGGCCCTCGTCGAAGCAATCCGCCAGGCAGCCGAAACCGGCCGGGCCTGTGCGCCAGAGCTGATCGCCTGATCTTTCGTCCTTAGGTAAATGACATGACCGACCGTATCTTTTCCCTTGCTGCCTTGACGGTGCTCGAACTTTCCCCGCCAGAAATGGTGGAAGCCGCCGCCCGTGCCGGTTACAGCCATGTAGGCCTGCGCCTGGTGCCAGCCACCGAGCAGGAGCAGCACTTCCCGTTGGTGGCTGACGCCGACCTGCGCCGGCAGACCCAGGCGCGCCTGCGCGACACGGGCATCAAGGTGCTCGACCTGGAAATCCTCCGGCTCAAGCCCGACACCTGCGTAGCCGATTTCGAGGCGATATTGGCAGTGGGGGCCGAGCTGGGTGGTACCGAATTGCTGGTGGCTGGCAACGACCCGGATGAAGCGCGCCTTACTGCACGTTTTGCCGAGCTGTGCGACCTGGCAGCCGGCTATGGCATCCACCCGCACCTGGAGTTCATGCCCTGGACCGACGTGCGCGACCTGCGCCAGGCCATGCGCGTGGTGGCCAACGCCGACCGCGCCAATGGTTGCGTGCTGGTCGACGCCTTCCACTTCAACCGCTCACGCTCTGCGTTGGACGACCTGGTCCAATTGCCAGCGCAGTGCATGCGCTATGCCCAACTGTGCGACGTCGCCGGCCCGGTGCCTGCCGACATGGACGAGATCCTGCGCCAGGCGCGCAACGAACGGCGCTTCCCAGGGGAGGGCGATGCCGACCTGGTGGGGCTGTTACGTGGTTTGCCGCCGACCGTGCCGCTAAGCCTGGAGATCCCCACCCGGCAGTTGATGGAGCAGGGTATCAGTGGTGAGCAGCGTGCGCGCATGGCACTGGAGAAGGCCAAGGCCGTACTCGCCAGAGTCTGAGCTCATGGCACGAGGTACGTGATCGACGGCGAGCCGGCTCTCACAGGCTCATCACCAGCTTCAAGGCATGCGCTGTACCTGTGGGAGCGGGCAAGCCCGCGTGTGTCTTGGCGAGGGGATAGAATCTGAAGTGAGAGCGGTGAATGGCAAGCTGATAGCCCGAGGTGCCTTGAGCACGTGTGGGAGCAAAAGCTGCCATTCACCGTTCCACTTTGGCGAGAGCCCGAACAGTTGGATGAGGGCCGTAATCTCGAATCACAAGCGTGGGCCAAGCCAAAGCGCTCTCACTCCTTGAGTTTAAGAGGGTTTGGCCATGTCTTCCTCTGTCGGCATCGATGTTTCCAGTGCCACACTTGCCGTTCACATCCGCCCTGAGGGTGTGAACTTCAGTGTTTCCAATGACTTGAAAGGATTTCAACTGCTCGTCGAAAAGCTTGGCGGGTATGCAGTTTCAATGGTTTTGCTCGAAGCTACCGGTGGTTACGAGTGCAATGTCCTCAAAGCGCTGCAGGATGACGACTTTCCGGTTTGCCGGATCAATCCCAGTCGTGCCCGGGACTTTGCCAAGTCGATGGGTAAACGCGCCAAGACCGATGCTGTATTTGCACAGGGCAGAGGTGTGGCATGGCCTAAAACGGGAACCTTCAACGAACAGCAGTCGATTCCTGTAACCACAGCTGAGCAATGGGCCCGGGCGAACCTTGGCGGCAAGTGAGCCCGACTACAGATAGCTGACTTGCCGAGAAACGCCTCGGCTCGACAGTGATGCCTTCGTACGTCTCATCGTGTGCGTGCCGTACATCGCTGGATCAAGGCCAATAGCTTCTATCCACACGATGACGATTCGGGCGTATTGGCGCTTGGAAAGAGGCGCTGAGGCGTGTAGCCGGCTTGGAAAAAGACAATCCTCGCTGTGCAGTTGGGCTTGATGTATCCAGGCCTGTAGGGCCAGCCGCGTTTGCTCTGTAATCTCAAACTGCACGGGGCCGCTGGGTTTTCTGCTGCATCACTGTCGCTCGCGATGGCACGTGCTCCCCCTGTAAGGGAGGACAAGGATGGTCAGCTCGACCCAGAGGCATTTACCGCCCCATAGCGGACACTTGATCCGGTGTAGATCCAGTCCATTCTCATTTGAACGGCCTAGCCAGGCGCGCTGAACAAAAGGTCGCCCGAGGGCGACCTTTTGTTCATCAGCAGGTGACCAGGTTAATCCTTGGTAACTGCATCCTTTACTTCACCGACTACCTGCTGCGCTTCGCCCTTTTTCTCCTGCAGTTTACCTTTCAACTCCAGTTCCGTGTTCCCGGTGGCCTTGCCTACGGCTTGCTTGACCTTGCCGACAGCTTCGTTAGCCATGCCTTTTACTTTGTCCGAAGTGCTGCTCATGGTTTTCTCCTTAAACAATCTTCAGTGAAACGTGGGTTGGATGAGACATGCCTGCATCGATTGAATTGCGTGTCACGCAGCGATGACAGGGATCTTGCGTGAAGACAACGCGAAGCGGCCTACTGCAAAGCTCAAGGCGGCTCCGATCAGCAGCGTTACCAAGGTGCCCCAGGCCGCTTTCGAAACATTGCTGGCGGCGACCTGAGCCGCTTCGCGTGCCTGCTGTTCTGCCTGTTCCTTCAGAGCCTTCACCTGCTCGGCGGCTTGTTGATAAGCACGGGCGTAGTTATCGACCACTTGCTCGGCCTCCTGCTGGCTCTTGCCGGTACGCGCAGCAACGATGTTGACCAAGGCTTCCTTGTCTGCAGCGCTCAGGGCAGGCTCACCCGCCTTGCGTACCCGCTCGAACCACTGCTTGAGCTGGTCGATGGCCAGGGTCGGGTTTTCGGCCGCGACCTGGCCTGCAGACTCACCTTGAGCCTGAACCTGATCGGCCTTGTGCTCCAAGGTCGAGGGATTCAGCTCAGCCTTGCCGGACTGCTCCAGCGTTTTGCTCAACTCCGCTTCCAGGCTGTCCCAGTCGAGCGAGATACCCTGCTTGTTCAGTTGCTCCTTGATGCCTTGGCCTACACCTGGCGCGGCTGCAGCGACGCCGTCGGCGGCGAGCGAGAGGCCTTTGCCGGCAACGTTGCCAGCGGTGCCAACCACGCTGCCGGCTAACGAGGCCAGCAGCCAGGTAGCCATCAGCGTGGTCACTGTCCAACTCAACAGACCATGCAGGCCTCCCCGGGTAGGTGCGGTACGGCCAGCCACCCAGGCACCGGCAGCCACCGAGAGCAGCGTGCTGATGAACAACCACACCCCCGCGCCCGTACCAAAGCCGCGCAAGGGGTTGCCTTCAGCCATCGGGTCCACGGCGCCGGCGCCGATGGCCGTTCCCAGCACACTGAGTATCAGGTAGCTGGCCAAGGCGATGGCGCCGCCTGCGAACACGGCGCTCCAGGATACCCGCAGCGTGCTGACAGCATTGGCTGGGGCGGTCACATACGATTCAGTCATCTATGCATCCTCGTGAGTTGAGACTGGCAGCACCAGCAACTGATACCGCTGGTGCAACGTCAGGGCCAGTTTGCAGGTCCCATGCAAGGCTGTATTGGCGCATCTGCACCTGATCGATTAGTGCATCCGCACCACCCTTGGCCTGCCTGCAGCAATTAAGCTCCAGGTATGACTTACCTGCGCAATGGAGAACCGCCATGAGCGACGCCGTGCTCGCCCGAGAGACCAACCGCCGCCAACTTCAGCAGATCATCGCCGGATTGTCCGATGGTGTGATCCTGCTGGAAGTCGACCAATCGATCATCTGGGCGAACGAAGCGGCCCTGCGCATGCACGACGTCGACAGCCTTGAGCTGCTGGGTAGCAACGCTGAGGCTTATCGCGAGCGCTTCGCCCTGCGCTACCGCAACAACCACCCGCTTGAAGCCGAGCAGTACCCTATTGCTCGTGTGGCTGCCGGGGAAGTGTTCAGCGACGTGGTGGTTGAGGTTACGCCCGTTGGCGATGAGGAGGCGCGCAGCCGGGTACACCGGGTGCGCAGCATGGTGCTGGCGGACAGCAAGGGCGATGCTGAATCGCTGGTGCTGATCATCGCCGATGCCACTGAATGGGCCAGCGCCGAACAGCGCTTCGAAAAAACCTTCAACGCCAACCCGGCCCCTGCAGTCATCTGCCGGCTTAGCGATCTACGCTTTATCAAAGTCAATCAAGGTTTTCTGGAGATGACCGGCCATGTCCGGGAGAACGTCATCGGCAGGACTGTCTATGAGGTGGATGTGCTGGAAAACGCCGAGCGCAAGGAGCTGGCGATCGAGCGGCTCATAGAGGGTGCGACCATCCCGCAGATGCAGGCCGAATTGCGCTTGCCGGATGGCGGCACGAAGCTGGTCATCGTGGCCGGGCAACCTCTGGACATGCATGAGGAAGATTGCATGTTGTTCTCTTTCACCGACCTTGAGCCCAGGCGCAAGGCGGAAAATGCCCTGCGTCAGAGCGAGGAACGCTTTGCCAAGGCGTTTCGCCTGAGCCCGGTGCCTACCCTGCTGTGCAGCGCCGACAGGCAGCAGCTTATTGATGCCAACGAAGCCTTTCTCGACACGCTGGGTTACACCGCTCAGGAGCTGATCGGCAAAACGGTGGCTGAAATAGAGTTCATGGATGATCGGCGCGTCATGTCGCAGGTATTCGACGTGCTGGAAAAGACAGGCCGTATCGAAGCGCTAGACCTGAAACTGCGCAAAAAAAACGACGAACGACTCGACTGTGTCCTGCAGGCCGACAGCGTTAGCCTGCAAGACTCGCCCTGCTACCTGCTCGTACTGATGGATATCACCGAGCGCAAGCGTTCAGAACTGGAGTTGGTCGAGGCGATCGAGACGGTCATGCAGGATGCGTCGTGGTTCAGCCAAACCCTGATAGAGAAATTGGCCAACGCGAAACGAATGAATACCGGTCGTTTGCCGGATGCATCGTTTACCGACCTTACGCGCCGAGAGCGTGACGTGTTGGCGCTCATTTGCGAAGGCCTTGCCGACAAAGAAATCGCTGCGCGGTTGAACCTGGCGCTCAACACCGTACGCAACCATGTATCCACCGTTTATTCCAAACTCGACGTCCATAGTCGTAGTGAGGCGATAGTCTGGGCTCGGGAACGAAGGTTGTTTGCAGGGTAACCATCGTGGTCTGGCGCCCAACAGCCGCAGGAGCTTGGCTTAACCTCGTGGAGGAGCTCAACCTCTAGTCCGCACTCATCCACTCCAAGGTGGCAGGAAATTTCGCTACGAAGCGCGTGCCGGACGCAGACGTAGAGGTGACTGATAGCGTCCCGTTGTGACCGGTCACAATTTGAGAGGCGATATACAAACCAAGCCCCAGGCCCTCTCCGCGACCACCACCAGCCGACCTCTTGAACGGCTGGAACAGTAGCGGTAACAAAATGTCGGGAATTTCTGGGCCATGGTTCATCACTGACAGGACTATATGCTTTTCTTGCATGCTTGCGATGACCTCTATCGGCTGATCACGCGCACCGTGAGCCACTGCATTGCCCAACAGATTTGAGAGCAACTGCCCCATTCTCCCGGGATCACAAAAAACCCCAGGTGAAATCATCACCTGATGATGGATGTTGACGGTGGGATGACTCGTCATGATTTCATTGATGACGGCAATAAAGACGTCACCCAGGTTGTCCACCAACGTCCGCTTGACCGGAATACCTCCCCCCAACTTTCCTCGGGAGAAATCCAGGACATCTTCAATCAAGTTATTCATCCGCTGCGAGCTTTGTCGTATAGCAGTGGCCAGCTTCTGCTCGCGACCGGCGGGAAGCTTAGCCTCCAACAGATCGGCGCTCATTCTGATAGCGCTCAGTGGCGAGCGGAGGTCATGTCCCAGTACGGCAATGAATTGCTCGCGAAAGATGCCCGTCTCAGCTGCATCGGCCAGTTCGATGGCTTTGGTCTCTAGCTCCGCCACAACGTCTAGTTGAACGGCTATTAACTGCGCAAAAAGCGTTAGGGTTTTGCACACCGCATCTTCATCAAAATGGGCCGGAACCTCATCGATAGCACAGAGCGTCCCGAAGAAATCTCCGTTTGTCCGGGTGATCGGAATGGAGACGTAGCTTTCCAGGCCGTAGGTCTGAGGGGTGTGGTGGGTGGAGTACACCGGATGCTCACTGGCATATTTGAATAGAACGGGTTGGCGATGCTGACGAATTTCATGGCAAATCGTCGTTTCCAGCACTAACTCGCCGCCAGGTAGAAGCCCAAAATCAATGGAGGCGTCGACGGCGCAAGCCACCCATTTCTTCTCGGTCACACGCGCAATCGCCGCGAAGCGCATGCCGGTAATATGCTTCACCATATTGAGAATAAGCGGCACAGCCTCGATCTTGGCGATCGCACTGATGTCGAGTGAAAAGTCAGACGGATAAGGCATCAATGTCGCCGATTGGATGACTGGCAAATTGGAATTAAAGCGTAAGCGCCCGGTTTTAACAATGAATCTGGGCGCTAGGCAGGTGAACGCCAGCGTTGACCCTTTCGTTCGCCATCGACCCACCACAGCTTTGGGTCGGTAGCGGTCAGTGGTGACAGGCTGCTTTGGACCCACAGCGGACATCTGAAGGCCGCCACTGACCACAGAGCGTTGGGACGGTGGTATCCGCCAGGGTCGAAATCGCTTCGCTCATGAAACGATGCTGCCACACACAATGACTGCCAGATCCCAACCACTCGCCAGCCCCAGCATGTCTGGGCCTTACGCCAGCCAATAACGTTATGGCCCACATCTGAATCTTGTATTTCATCTGCACGCGCACAGCTGATTAGCATCGTCGATGTCTTCCTGTCGACGAGAACAACAACGTGAACCTTGGAACGATCATTACCCGAAGTGCCCGCTATTGGCCGGACCACATCGCCGTGGCGGACAGCCAGAGGCGCGTCACATACGCCCAGCTGGAATGCCGCAGCAACCGCTTGGCCTCAGCGCTGGGTACGCTGGGCGTGGGTATCGGCGAGCATGTGGCGATTCTCGCCGCCAACCGCGTGGAGCTGGTCGAAGCGGAAGTGGCGCTGTACAAGGCGGCGATGGTCAAGGTGCCGATCAATGCGCGGCTGTCAGTGGATGAAGTGGTGCGGGTGCTGGGAGACTCCTGCAGCGTTGCACTGATCACCGATGCCCGTTTTGCCCAGGCGCTGGCAGCGCGGCGTACGGAGTTGCCGCTGCTGCGCCAGCTGATCGTACTGGAAGGCGAGGGCGGTGATCTGGGCTATGCCGCGTTGCTCGAGCGCGGCAGTGAGGCACCGCTAGGCCTGGATCCGGCCGACGATGCGCTGGCCGTGCTGCATTACACCTCCGGCAGCTCCGGTGTGCTCAAGGCTGCGATGCTGTCGTTCGGCAACCGCAAGGCGCTGGTGCGCAAGAGCATTGCCAGCCCCACACGGCGCTCCGCGCCAGGCGACGTCATGGCCCATGTGGGGCCCATCACCCATGCCAGCGGTATGCAGATCATGCCGCTGCTGGCGGTAGGCGCCTGCAACCTGCTGCTCGACCGTTATGACGACCGCCTGTTGCTGGAGACCATCCAGCGCGAACGGGTGACGCGGCTGTTCCTGGTGCCGGCGATGATCAACCGCCTGGTCAATTACCCCGGCGTTGAACGCTTCGACCTGTCGAGCCTGAAGCTGGTCATGTACGGCGCCGCGCCCATGGCACCTGCCCTGGTGAAAAAGGCCATCGAACTGTTCGGTCCGATTCTCGCGCAAGGTTACGGCGCCGGTGAAACCTGTTCGCTGGTCACTGTACTGACCGAGCAGGACCACCTGGTGGAAGACGGCGATTATCGGCGCCTGGCCTCCTGCGGGCGGTGCTACTTCGAGACCGACCTGCGAGTGGTCAACGAGGCGTTCGAGGATGTGGCCCCGGGTGAAGTCGGCGAGATCGTGGTCAAGGGCCCCGACGTGATGCAGGGCTACTGGCGCGCCCCGGCGCTCACCGCCGAAGTGATGCGCGACGGCTATTACCTTACCGGCGACCTGGCGACGGTCGACGCCCAGGGGTACGTGTTCATCGTCGATCGCAAGAAGGAAATGATCATCTCCGGCGGTTTCAACGTGTACCCCAGCGAAGTGGAGCAGGTGATCTACGGCTTTCCCGAGGTGTTCGAGGTGGCGGTGGTCGGCGTGCCCGACGCGCAGTGGGGTGAAGCGGTGCGCGCGGTGGTCGTGCTCAAGCCCGGGGCACAACTGGAGGCCGCCGAACTGATCGAGCGTTGCGGCCGGGCGCTGGCCGGTTTCAAGAAGCCGCGCGGCGTCGACTTTGTCAGCGAACTGCCGAAAAACCCCAATGGCAAGGTGGTGCGCCGCCTGGTCCGGGACAACTACTGGCAACACAGCGAACGTCGTATCTGACCAGGGAGCATCACCATGTATCAACCCAGTGAAAAGGCTGCGCAGATTATCGAAGCGATCGAGGGTTTCGTCCGCGATCAGGTACGCCCGCTGGAACAGCAGGCACGGCTGGACTGGGCGCGCCCGCACCCCCAGCCGGTGCTGCGGCAGGTGTGGAAGCTTTCCAGCGAGCAGGGCCTGTACACCGTCATGCTGCCCGAAAGCATGGGCGGGGCCGGCCTGAACGTGGCCGACCTGTGCGCGGTGAAGGAGGCCACGGTGCTGACAGGCTCCATGCTTGCCTCACACGTATTGGGCGAGCTGTCGGGGCCACCGCGGGTCGGCCACCTGTTCAAGGTGGCCAGCCCCTACCAGGTCGAGACCTTTCTCAAGCCAGTGTGCCGCGCTGAAAAGGCTGTGTGCTTTGCCTTGACCGAAGCCGAGGCCGGCTCCGATGCCACCGCCATTACCACCCAGGCCCGCCGCGACGGCGACCACTATGTGCTCAGCGGCAGCAAGCGTTACATCTCTGGCGCCACCTACGCCGACCTGGCAGTGCTGCTGGCGGTGACCGGGCCGGGGAAGGGCGCCCAGGGCATTTCGGCGTTCTTCGTCGACCTCAACGGCCCGGGTGTGCGAATCGACAGCGATTACTCGGTGATGTCCGGTGGCGGTGCCCACGGCGACATCGTGCTTGACCAGGTGCGCGTGCCCGCGGCCAACCTGATCGGTGAAGAGGGGCAGGGGTTCAAACTGGCCATGGGGCGCATCACCCTCAACCGCCTGCTGCATTGCCCGACCCTGCTGGGCATGGCCGGCCTGGCGCTGGACCTGTCGATCGAGCATGCACGCAGCCGCAAGCAGTTCGGCCAGCCGATCGCCATGTTCCAGGCGGTCAACCACATGATCGCCGACATGGCCACCGAGCTGCACGCTGCGCGCAGCATGGTCTACGCCACGGCCCAGGTGAACGACGCAGGGGGCGATATCCGCACCCAGGCGCCGATGTGCAAGCTGTTCGTCTCCGAGGCTGCCTTCCGCATCGCCGACAAAGCGGTGCAGGTGCACGGCGGCGCGGGGTTGCTGCAGGGCCACCCGGTGGAGTGGATTTTCCGCGCCACGCGGATGATGCGTATCCTTACCGGCACCAGCGAGATCCAGCGCAACACCATCGCCAAAGGCGTGCTGATGCCTGCCTGAACGACGGGCCGCCCTTGCGGCGGCCTTTTGCAACACCCCACAACAATAACAAGAGTACTCGCCATGACTGCGGATTCTTCCCTGCCCAACCCCCGTACCGCCTGGCTGGTGGCCGCGTTGCTGGCCCTGCTGATGCTGGTCAACTTTCTCGACAAGGTGGTGATCGGCCTGGTGGCGGTGCCGATGAGCGCCGAACTGGGCCTGACGGCCACCGAGTTCGGCCTGATCGGCGGCGCCTTACACTGGTTCTTCGCGATCTCCGCCGTGGTTGGTGGCTTTATGGCCAACCGGCGACCCACCCGCACCTTGCTGTTGGGCATGGGCCTGTTCTGGGCGCTGATCCAGCTGCCGATGCTGTTTGCCACCTCACTGTGGACCATCGTCGCCTGCCGGGTGCTGCTGGGCATCGGTGAGGGGCCGGCATCACCGGTCGCCACCCATGCACTGTACAAATGGTTCCCCAACGACCGGCGCAATCTGCCGGTGGCCCTGCTGCATGCGGGCAGTGCCATGGGCCTGCTGGTGGCGGGCGCAATGATTCCCTGGGTCAGCCTGCATTACGGCTGGCGCACCAATTTCATCATCCTTGCGCTGATCGGCCTGGTCTGGTGCCTGTTGTGGTGGCGGCTGGGCCAGGAGGGCACCCTGGAGCGCCTGCGTGCCAGCCAGCTCAAGGCCGATGAACCGGCGATTCCCTATCGCAGGCTGCTGGGCGACCCCAGCGTGATGGGCAACTATGTATGCCACTTCGCCGCCAACTGGTCGCTGGCCCTCACCCTGACCTGGGTGCCCAGTTACCTGCAGGTGGGCCTGGGTATCGACCCGCTGCAGACCGGGCGCATCTTCATCATGTTCGTGGTCGTGACCACGCCGCTGAGCTTGCTGATGGCCTGGTTCTCCCAGCGCCTGATGGGGCGCCGCGTGCCGTCACGGGTGGCACGCGGCGTGTTCGTTTCGGTGTGCCTGATACTGGGCGGGTTGTTGTCGGCGTCGCTGATGCTACCTGGCTTGAGCACGGCTGCAAGGGTCGCGGCGCTGACCCTCAGTGGTGGCCTGGCGTTGGTCATGTACTCCGTGGGCCCGGCAATGCTCGCCGAGTTCACCCCGGCGGCTCAGCGCGGCGGCATCCTTGCCATGGGCAACGGCATCGCCTCGTTGGCCGGGCTGGCAGCGCCGGTGGTGACCGGCTTGCTGGTCCACGGTGCGGGTAGCGAGCACCCGGCAGGGTATGCCCAGGGCTTCCTGGTATGCGGCGCGGTACTGGTGGTGGCCGGGTTGGTGGGCCTGGCCACCATGAACCCGCAGCGCACCCAGCAGCGCCTGCGCGAGTCTGCTGCCGCTGGCAGGCAGGCGCGCGCTCAGACCGCCAGCTGAACGCCGAGCACCGACTCCAGCGGCTCGGCCTCCTTGCCGATCAGTTCGCCCCGCCAGCGGCCGCTGTTGACCAGGTCGATCAGCACGCTGCGCACCAGGTCGCGTAGGCAACCGGCAGCGAACGACAGGGGTTTGTGCTGGGAGTGCGCCAAGGCGATGGTGCGGCTGATGGGGGGGGCGACGATGCGCCGTGCCGCCGTGGGTTCGAGCAGTACGCTCAGCGGCGGCCAGTTGCTGATGGTCGCCGCCAGGCCGGCGCGCACCAGGCTGGCGATACCGGGTGCCGATTGCTGCTCGTAGGTAGCGACCAGGGGTACGGCGGCTTCCATGGCGGCTTGCTCGATGCGTCGGCGCAGGTGCAGCGCCCTGGGCGGCAGCACCAGCCGTGTGGCGGCGGCTTCGGCGAGGGTTATGGTGTCGGGGGTGCCAGGGGCTGATGCGCCAACCCAGTACAGCGCCTCGGTGAAGATGGGTTCGGCCTCCACATGGTCGAGTTCCTCGGCATTGGGCACCACACCGAAGTCCACCTTGCCCAGCTCGATAGCCTGGCCGCCTTCACGGCTGAGGCCGTCCCATACGGTCAGACTCACGCCGGGGAAGCGCTGTTCGGCGCGCCTGACGATTTCTGGCAGCAGCAGGTCGGCGGCCGTGGCCGGGATGGAAATGGCCACGTGGCCCTTGGGGTCGCCGCGGCTGGATTTCAGCTCATCCTTCACCGAGTCGAGTTTCTGCACCACCTGACGGGCCACTTCGTAGAGCTGGCGCCCGGCATCGGTCAGGGCAATGCCATCGTGCTGGCGGTCGAGCAGCTGCATCTCCAGCTCACTTTCCAGCAGGCTGATCTGCCGGCTCAACGCCGGCTGGGCAATGTAGGCGCGACGTGAAGCCGAAGAGAAGCTGCCGGCTTCGACGATGGCGATCAGATAGCGGAGCTGTTTCAGGGTCATCGGAGCGGTTCCAAGGGTATGCCGAACTGATATGGCACGTATCCGTACACGTTATTTGTGGGGTTCGAAGCGCGGCTCCTAGTATCACCCCGAAAGGGCGTGCCAAGGCAAGCCCGGCCTGGACACCAAAACAACAAGAGGCCAAGCCCGATGAAACCATTCGCCCTGATGCGCAGCTTACTGTTTGTCAACGCCAGCCTGCTGAGCCTGTACGTGGGGGCCACGCCGCTGCCTGCAGAGCTGACGCCGGTGGGTGCTGAACGCGGCCCCAGCAGCGATGGCCGCATACCGGCCTGGAACGGCGGCCTGCAGGCGGGGCAAGTGTCGTTGGCGGTCAACGGTACGCCGCTGGACCCGTACGTCGATGAGCAGCCGCTGTATGTGATCACCGCCCGCAACTACACCCAGTACCGGGAGCAGCTGACGGCGGGACAGGTGGCCTTGATGCAGCGTTACCCGCAGTCGTTCCGGCTGCCGGTGTATCCCTCGCACCGCAGTGTCGCGGTGCCGCCACCCGTGGCCGAGTGGGCCCGGTACAATGCGGCCAGTGCCCGGTTGGTCAATGACGGCAACGGTGTGGAAGGCTTTGCCGGCGTAGTGGCATTCCCCAGGCCCGAGAATGGCCTGCAGGTGCTGTGGAACCACCTCACCCGGCCGCGCAACGGCAGTTACAGCCTGGCCTCGGACAGCATCACCCCGCGTGGCGATGGTCGCTTCGCGACGATGAGCCTGCAACAAAACTTCGTCCGCCCCGACGTACTGGAAGGCGGCCAAGCGGGCAACGTGCTGTATTACCTGAGTTACCGCATGACCGCGCCGTCGCGCCTGGCGGGCGATGCCGTGGTGCTGCACGAAACCCTCGATCAGGTGGCCCAGCCGCGCCTCTCGTGGCTGTACAGCAGCAGCCAGCGGCGGGTGCGGCGCGCGCCGGCGCTGGCCTACGACAGCATCACCCCGGGCACGGCCGGCCTGCGCACCGCCGACAGCCGCGACATGTTCAACGGCGCCCCGGACCTCTACCAGTGGACCCTGGTGGGCAAGAAGGTCCTGCACGTGCCGTACAACAGCTATCGCCTGGCTTCGCCCCTGCTCGGTTATGCTGCGCTGATCGGGCCGGGGCACGTCAACCCGCAACCCACCCGCTACGAGCTGCATCGGATGTGGGAGGTGGTGGGCACCCTCAAGCCTGGGGCGAAGCATCTGTACGCCAGCCGCCGCTATTACCTGGACGAGGACAGTTGGGCCATCCTCGAGGCGGACTTCTTTGACCATGAAGGCCAAGTGTGGCGCACCGCCCAGGCCCACAGCTACTACCACGTGACCGGGCAGGCGCTGGTCAACGCCATGGAGGCGATCTACGACCTGCGCAGTGGCCGCTACCAGCTGTCTGGCCTGACCAACGAGCAGCCAAGGCCGTACGCCTTCGACGTGCGCACCAGTGCTTCCTACTTCTCCCCGGGCGCATTGCGCAGCCAAGGGCTGCGTTGACACAGGGCTCTGATAAATGCGATCACCGTCATACCCCTTGGCAGCGCTGGTTGCTGGGGCAGGGCAAGGCGCCCGACCCGCGTTTTACCCTGGCCAATGAGCGTACCTTCCTTGCCTGGACCCGGGCTCGCCAGCGTGCCAGGGGCGCGTTGGCATGGCGGAGAGTGCTGGGGATACTGCGCTGCAGGCCGAGCGTACGGTGCTGGCCTGGCGGCGCACGCAGGTGTCGTTGCTGCTGGCAGCGTGCCTCGCCTGGCGTAGCGCAATGTGGATGTTGGCCGGCATGGCGGCGCTGCTGGCGCTGCCGGGCCGGGCCCGTGAGCGCGGGGTGTACCGCCGAGGGCTGGGCCTGCTGCATCGCGAGCAGGGCCACGCAGCCGCCTGGGGCGTGCTGCTCTGTGCCCTGGAGGTGGCGGGCCTGGTGCTGAGCGTGTGGTTGCGCCGCTCGCTTTAGGGCGGCGCTGTGGGTGATTCAGGGGGTGACGATATTGAAGCGGCCGTCCGGCTCGTCCAGCCCTGCCATGAAGCGCATGAACTTCACACGCTCGCCACTGATGTCGATATCACCCACTGTCGCTTCCTTGAGAAAGCCGGTCTGCTTCAGGGCGATGCGGTCCAGAGTAGCCTTGCTCATTTTAACTTCGACATCCGCCTGCCCGTGGCGGGTGTGGTCGCGGTGGGTGAGCACGCCGTTGCGCAGGGTCAGGGCATAGTCTTCGTTCAGGTCGGTGAAGTGCCAGTTGATGGTCAGGTCCTGCTCGGCGGCCTTGGCAGCATCCACGCGTACGCCCAGGTAATCGAAGAACAGCGTCGGGGTCAGGGCGCGTACCAGGTCGTCCGCGCTGCCGCCTTTGCTGGCGGCCGGCGCCACACCGTTGCGCAGCTCTTGCGCACCGGTCAGGTAGGCGTTGCGCCAGGTGGCGTTCTCGCTCTGGTAGCCCAGTTGCTCCAGGGCGTCGGCCTGCAGCTCGCGCGCTGCGCTGTTGTCGGGCTGGGCGAATACCAGGTGCCGGGTGAGCTCGGCAACCCAGCGGTAATCACCGCTGCCGTAGGCCTCACGGGCCAGGGTCAGCACCCGCTCGGCGCCGCCCAGGGCCTTGACGTAATGCGCGCCGGCCTCGCTCGGTGGTAACGGGTTGAGCGTTGCCGGGTTGCCGTCGTAAAAGCCCATGTAGCGCTGATACACCGCCCGAACGTTATGGCTGAGCGAGCCGTAGTAGTCGCGGCTGTACCATTTACTGGCCAGCCGTGGCGGCAAGGTGGTCAGCGCGGCGGCGATCTCGGTGGGGCCAAGGCCGCGGTTGATCAGGCGCAGGGTCTGGCTGTCGATGAAGGCGTACATGTCGCGCTGATCAGCCAGGTAGTCGCGGATCGCCGCGCCGCCCCAGGTCGGCCAGTGATGCTGGGCAAAAACCACTTCTGCCTGCTCGCCATAGCGCAACAGCGACTGGTCGAGATAGTGCGCCCACACCTTGGCATCGCGCACCTGGGCACCGCGCAGGGTCAGCACATTGTGCTGCACGTGGGAGGCGTTCTCGGCCATGCACAGGGCCTTGAACTGTGGGAACCACAGGTTCATTTCAGCAGGCGCCTCGGTGCCAGGGGTGAGCTGGAACTCGATGTCGACACCGTCGATGCGCAGGGTCTCGAAGGGCTGTTCGATCAGCCGGGTCGGGGCAATCAGGCTAATCGTGGCATTGGCCGGCACACCCTTGCCCAGGCCGGCATCCACCTGGCCGCGTGGCCCGCGTGGCAGTGGCGCGCCGTACATGTACTGCGCCCGGCGCTTCATTGCTGGCCCGGCCAGCACGTTTTCGCTGATGGCATGTTCGAAGAAGCCCTGCGGGGCGATGACCTGCACGTTGCCGGCCTTGACGTCCGCCTCGTCGATCACCCCACGCACCCCTCCGAAATGGTCGACGTGCGGGTGGGTATAGATCACCGCCACCACCGGCCGCTGCGGGCGATGGCGAAAGTACATGGCCAACCCGGCCCTGGCGGTTTCCACCGACAGCAACGGGTCCATCACGATCAGGCCGCGCTCGCCTTCGATCAGTGTCATGTTGGCCAGGTCGAGGCCGCGCACCTGGTAGATGCCTTCGCTGACCTTGAACAACCCGGCAAGGGTGTTGAGCTGGGCGATGCGCCACAGGCTCGGGTTGACCGTGGCCGGTGCCTCGCCTTTCAGGAAGGCATAGCGCTGCAGGTTCCAGACGGTTTTGCCGTCGGCATTGACCACGGGCTGGTCGAGGGCTTCGAGCAACCCGCGGCGGGCATTGTCGAAGTCGCTGCGGTCGTCGAAGGGCAGGCGCTGCAACCATTGCTGATTGCTCTGGCGGGTGAGGTCGCTGGCGTCCTTGGCCGACCCGTCGGCCAGCACCGTGTGAGGCAGGGCCAATGCTAGCAGGCAGGGCAGTGTACGTAGGCGCATGGGGTGGTCCTTGTTGTTCTGAGACGAACACTCTAAGGACACAGCTCGCAGGCGAACCAATACCACTCTTGCATGGCCACCCATGCCCAAATGCAATGGCTCAGCCGGCACCAATGTCCATGATGCGCGCCACCAGCCAGGCGAGTGCCGGGTCGTGCTGGCGATGGGCAAGGTACAACAGCTCCAGCTGGAAGGGCTCCAGGGCGAACGGCAGGTCGAATACCTGCAGCGGCAGCAGCCGGGCGAAATGGCGGGCCAGGGCGGTGGGCAGCACCACGCACAAGTCGGAGCTTGCGGCCAGGTGCGCGGCCTGCAGGTAATTGGGCGTGGTGTACACGATGCGCCGGGCCAGGCCCTGTTCCCCCAGCCATTGGTCGACCATGCCACGGGTCTGGCCGCCGTGCACCCACAAGTGGCGCAGGGCGAGGAACGCTTGAAGGTCGAGGGTGCCATCCACTTCGGGGTGGCCCTGGCGCACCGCCACGCGCAGGGTTTCGCTGCGCCAGTGGCGCCGCTCGTAGCGCGCGGGCACCTCATCGAAGCGCCCCAGCACCAGGTCGAGTTCGCCGCGATCGAGGGCTTCGGCGGGCAGATTGGGCGTCAGGTGCAGCACATCCACGCGCAAGTGCGGGGCCTGGGTTTGCAAGGTGGCCAGCAACTTTGGCATGCACAGCTGTTCGGCGAAGTCGGTGAGCGCGATACGCAGCTGGCGGTGGCTGAGCTGCGGGTCGAAGCTGTCGCCGGCACCAAGGGTCTGTTCGATCTGCAGCAATGCCGCGCGAATCGGGCCTTCCAAGGCCAAGGCGCGCGGGGTGGGGCGCATGCGCCGACCCACGCGCACCAGCAGCGGGTCGCCTAGCAGGTCGCGCAGGCGCGCCAGCGCATTGCTCACCGTCGGCTGGGTCAGCGCCAGGCGTTCGGCGGCGCGTGACACGTTCTGTTCACGCAGCAGCATGTCCAGAACGCGCAGCAGATTAAGGTCGAAGTTGGCTATATTCATGCAAAAAATACATGGGATGGAAAATGAGAATTTCAAAAATAGTAGGCGCCTGACTAGGGTGAGGGCAATGCCTTCACACCTCGAATCAGGAGCGTCACCCGTGAGTACTCCCTACAACGTTCAGCAGGCGGCGGTGATCGGCGCCGGCACCATGGGCCGCGGCATCGTCATCAGCCTGGCCCATGCAGGCCTTGCGGTGCTGTGGCTGGACAACGACCCCAGCGCCACCGAAGCCGGCCTGGCGATGATCGCGCAAACCTGGGCACAGCAGGTGGCCAAGGGCCGTATCGATCAGGCCGAGGCCGACGCTTGCCTGGCGCGGGTGCGCCAGGTAACGGCTTATGATGACCTCGCCGACGCCGACCTGGTGATCGAAGCGGTGTACGAGAACCTGGCGCTCAAGCAGGCCATCTTCCGTACCCTGGACAGCACGCTCAAGGCCGACGCCATCCTTGCCAGCAACACCTCGGCACTGGACATCGACGCCATCGCCGCCGTCACCCGGCGGCCCGAACAGGTGCTCGGGTTGCACTTCTTCAGCCCGGCCCATGTGATGAAGCTGTTGGAAGTGGTGCGCGGGGGGCGCACTTCGCCTGCGGTACTCGACGCGGCCCAGGCCCTTGGGCAGCGCATGGGCAAGGAAGTGGTGGTGGCTGGCAACTGTCCAGGCTTCATCGGCAACCGCATGCTCGCCAGCTATGTGGCTGAGGCGCGCAAGCTGCTGCTCGAAGGCGCCACGCCGCGGCAGGTAGATGAGGCGTTGCAAGGGTTCGGCATGGCCATGGGCCCGTTTCGCATGTACGACGTGATCGGCATCGACCTGGAGTGGCGGGCGCGTCAGCTGGCTGGCAAAGGCATGGATGCGCCGTTGGCCCAGGTCGACAATAGCCTGTGTGCGCTGGGACGCTTCGGGCAGAAGGCCGGCCAGGGTTACTACCGTTATGCCCCTGGCAGCCGTGAGGCGGTGCACGACCCCGACGTCGATGCACTGGTGCTCAAGGTTGCCCATGACCTGGGCGTGCGTCGGCGCCAGATCGACGACGAGGAAATCCGTGAGCGCTGCGTGCTGGCGCTGGTCAACGAAGGGGCAAAGATACTTGAGGAGTCGGTGGCCAGCTGCAGCGCTGACATCGACCGGGTCTACCTGAATGGCTACGGCTTCCCGCACGAGGTCGGCGGGCCGATGCGCTGGGCCGACCAGCAGGGGCTGGGCTTGCTGCTGGCACGCCTGGAACGCTTGCAGGGCCTGTTCGGCGAGCACTGGCGCCCGGCCGGGTTGCTGATGAGCCTGGTGGCTGAGGGTAAACAGTTGGCCGACGTCCGCGAGGGCCGCGCATGAACTACCGAGCCCCCCAGCGTGACATGCACTTCGTGCTGCATGAACTGTTCGATGTGACGGCGCACTGTGCCCGCCTGGGCAATGGGCTGGACCGCGAAACCATCGATGGCATTCTTGAGCAGGGTGCACGCTTTGCCGGCGAAGTGGTTGCGCCGCTCAACCGCCAGGGCGATGAGCAGGGCTGCCGCCTGGAGCAAGGCAACGTGCGCACACCGGATGGCTTTCGCCAGGCTTACCGGCAGTATGTGGAGCAGGGCTGGGGTGGCATGACCGGCCCGCTGGAACATGACGGCCAGGGCCTGCCGCAAATGGTTTCGGCGTGCTTTCACGAAATGCTGATGGGGGCGTCGCTGTCGTTTCGGATCTATTCCGGCCTGACCGAGGGCGCCGTGCTGGCCTTGCACCGGCATGGCAGCGCGGCGCTCAAGCGCGATTACCTGGGCAAGCTGGTCAGCGGCGAATGGGCCGGCACCATGTGCCTGACCGAGCCGCAGGCCGGTACCGACCTGGCGCTGCTGCGTACCCGTGCCGAGCCGCAGGGCGATGGCAGCTGCCGCATCAGTGGCAGCAAGATCTTCATCAGCGGCGGCGACCAGGACCTCACCGACAACATTGTCCACTTGGTGCTGGCGCGCCTGCCGGATGCGCCGGCCGGTGTGCGTGGCATCAGCCTGTTCCTGGTGCCCAAATTCGAATGTACCGAAGGCGGAGGGCTGGGCCCGCGCAATGCGGTCGAATGCGGCGCGCTCGAGCACAAGATGGGCATCAAGGGCGCGGCGACCTGCGTGATGAATTTCGATGGCGCCCGTGGCTGGCTGGTGGGAGAGGCCAACCAGGGCCTGGCGTGCATGTTCACCATGATGAACGATGCGCGCTTCCAGGTCGGCCTGCAGGGGCTGGGCATAGCCGAGGCGGCCTTCCAGGGTGGCTTGGCCTATGCCCGCGAGCGCTTGCAGTCGCGCAGCCTGGCAGGAGCGGTGGCGCCCGAGCGCAGTGCCGACCCGATCATCTGCCACCCTGACGTGCGGCGCATGCTGCTGACCCAGAAAACCCTCAGCGAAGGCTGCCGCATGCTGGCGGCCTTTGCCGCCCAAGCGCTGGACCTGGAGCACGGCGCCTTGCAGCCTGAGGTGCAGGCGGCCGCCGGGCGCCGGGCGGCGTTGTTGATCCCCATCGTCAAGGCCTTCCTTACCGACGTCGGCCAGGAGACTGCCAGCCTGGGCGTGCAGCTGTACGGCGGGCATGGCTACATCCGCGAATGGGGCATGGAGCAACTGATGCGCGATAGCCGCATCACCCAGCTGTACGAGGGCACCAATGGCATTCAGGCGTTGGACCTGATTCGCCGCAAGCTGCTTGGCGACGGTGGCGAACAGCTGCGCCTGCTGATTGATGAGTTGCTTGAAGCCGTACGCAACTGCCGCGCTGACGCGCTGGCCGGGATGGCCCAGGCGGTTGCTCAGCGCCTGCAGGAATGGCGCAACCTGAGCGCCGAAGTGCTCGACGCCTGCCGCTGTGACCCGCAGGAAACCGGCGCGGTGTCGGTGGATTTTCTCGCCTATTCGGGCTACGTGCTGCTGGCCGCGCTGTGGCTTCGGGCGGCCGAAACCGCCAGCGCGGCCTTGGCCGCAGGCAGCCAGAACAGCGCCTTCTACCAGGCCAAGTTGCAGGCTGCAGCCTTCTATTGGCGGCGGGTGCTGCCGCGCGCCAGTGCCCACTGCGAGGCCTTGCGCGGCGGCGCACAGTGCCTGATGAGCCTGGATGAAGCGCACTTTGCCTTTTGACCTGGCCCCGCTGTTCACCCACAAGAACAAGAGGAACATGAACATGCAGCCTTTCAGTTTTGCCACCACCCCCCATCTGCTCTGCGAACCCGGCGCCGCCGGACGCCTGGCGCAGCTGTGCCAGCAACGGCGCGTGCGCCGCGTGCTGATCGTGACCGACCCAGGCATCGTCAACCTGGGCATGCTTGATGACTTGCTGCCTGGGTTCACCCAGGCGCACCTGAGCGTGGCGATCTTCAGCGAGGTCAGCGCCGACCCCAGCCATGCCTGCGTGCTGTCTGCCGTCGGCCGGGCGCGGCATATCGGCGCCGAGCTGATTGTCGGTTTTGGTGGCGGCAGCTCCATGGATGTCGCCAAGCTGGTGGCGCTGCTGGCGCACCCGGCCTGTGACCAGACCCTGGAGGCGGTCTACGGCATCGACCAGGCCAAAGGCCAACGCCTGCCGCTGATCCAGGTGCCGACCACCGCCGGGACGGGGTCAGAGGTCACTCCCGTCGCCGTGATTACCACCGGCGAGGCGGCCAAGATGGCGGTGATTTCGCCCCTGTTGCTGCCCGACCTGGCGTTGCTCGACGCAGAGCGCACCCTGGGCCTGCCCCCGACGATCACCGCCGCCACGGGGATCGATGCCATGGTCCATGCCATTGAGGCCACCACCAGCCAGTACAAGCGCAACCCCCTGTCCAGCCTGCTGGCCCGCGAAGCGTTGGCGCTGCTGGCCAGCAACCTTGATCAGGCCGTGCACAACGGTGGCAACCTGGCGGCGCGCCAGGCCATGCTGCTGGGCGCCTGCCTGGCCGGTCAGGCATTTGCCAACGCTCCGGTGGCGGCAGTGCATGCGTTGGCCTACCCGTTGGGTGCGCGTTACCACGTGCCGCACGGGCTGGCCAATGCGCTGGTGCTGCCCCACGTGATGCGCTTCAACCGCCGCGAAGCATTCGCCGACTATGCCGCGCTGGCTCCGGCACTGCTGGGCGATCGGCTGGTGCCTGGCGACCCGCATGAGCTGTGTAACCAGTTCATCGATGAGCTGGGGCAGCTGGCGCCACGCTGCGGCCTGCCCAGCCGGCTGCGAGATGTCGGGGTGCCGCGGCACAGCCTGCCATTGCTGGCCGAGGATGCCCTGCAACAGCAACGGTTGCTGGTCAACAACCCGCGCAAGGTCACCCTCGACGACGCATTGGCCCTCTATCAGGCGGCGTTTTGAACATGGCCAGGGAACGCCCGCTGCGCGGCGCCTACCGTCATTTTCAACCGATCACCACGCGCTGGCACGACAACGACCTGTATGGGCATGTGAACAACGTCGTTTATTACGGGTTTTTCGACAGTGCCGTGAATGCCTGGTTGATCGAGCACGCCGGCCTCGATATCCACCACGACCCGGTGGTGGCCTACGTGGCCGGGTCCGCCTGCGACTATTTCGCCGCCGTCGCCTTCCCACAACGGATCGAGGTGGGCATCGCTGTCGAACGGTTGGGCAACAGCTCGGTGCACTACGCCCTGGCCGTGTTTGTCGAGGACGAGCCCGAGGCCTGCGCCGCTGGCCGTTTCACCCATGTGTTCGTCGATCGCCGCAACAACCGCCCGGTCACTGTTCCCGCTAAATTGCGCAGCGCCTACGAAAGACTGCTGCCGGTGTAATTGCCCAAGGAGAGCCGTTTCATGCAAGACGCCGTCATCGTATCCACCGCACGCACGCCCATCGCCAAGGCTTGGCGCGGCGCGTTCAACGACCTCACCACCCCCAGCATGAGCGCCATTGCCATCCGCGCCGCCGTTGAGCGCGCCGGCGTTGAGCCGGGCGAAGTCGAGGACCTGGTAATGGGCACCGCCATGCAAAGCGGAACCGCCGCCATCAACCCGGCGCGCTTGTCGGCCCTGGCGGCCGGCTTGCCGCAGTCGGTGGCCGGGCAGACCATCGACCGCCAATGCGCCTCAGGGCTGATGGCCATTGCCATCGGCGCTCAGCAGATCCGCGGCGAGGGCATGCACGTGGTGGTCGGGGCCGGGCAGGAGCAGATCAGCCTGGTGCAGCAGGCGCACATGCAGGCCGCCAATGCTGCCCAGGACGCCACGGTGCGGCGCCTCTGCGAGCACGCCTATATGCCCATGCTGCACACGGCCGAGCACGTCGCCAAACGCTATGGTATCGACCGTCACGCCCAGGACCGTTACGCCTTGCTGTCGCAGCAGCGAACAGCGGCAGCGCAGGCGGCCGGGCTGTTCGCTGATGAAATCGTGGCAGTCACGGCGCAGCGCAAGGTCGTCGACAAGGCCACTGGTATCCAGTCCCACGAGCGCGTGCACCTGAGCCAGGACGAAGGTAACCGCCCGCACACCCGGCTGGCGGACCTTGAGGCACTGAAACCGGTGATCGAGGGCGGCTGCGTGACGGCTGGCAATGCCAGCCAGTTGTCCGATGGTGCCAGCGCCTGTGTGTTGATGAGCGGCGCCCGGGCGGCAAGCGCAGGCTGCCAGCCGCTGGGGCTGTACCGGGGCATGGCGGTGGTCGGCCTGGCCCCGGAAGAAATGGGCATTGGCCCGGTGCTGGCGATACCGCGTTTGTTGGCGCGCCACGCGTTGCGGATCGAAGACATCGGCTTGTGGGAGATCAACGAGGCATTCGCCTGCCAGGTGCTCTACTGCGCCGAACACTTGGGCATCGACCCGGCGCGGCTCAACGTCAACGGTGGCGCCATTGCCATCGGCCACCCCTACGGCATGAGCGGTGCGCGGATGGTCGGGCATGCCTTGCTCGAAGGCCGCCGTCGCAAGGTTCGCTACGTGGTGGTGAGCATGTGCGTGGGTGGAGGCATGGGCGCGGCTGGCTTGTTCGAAGTGCTCTGAAGCACCGCCATCAAGCCATAACGAACCGGCATGGCATTGATCCGAAGACGCTATTTGTGAGCGTAATCAAACCTACCTGATACTGCTCGTCACCGACACCGCCGGCCTGGGCGGCCGGCGCGTCCGCGCTGAACCCATCATTTCCCTCTCGAATAAAACAATAAGAGGTTAAGAGTGAGCGCAACCCTTCTATTCTGCCGGCGCCAGGCGCCGCTGGCGGCCCTGTGCTGCCTGCTCGCCACCCCGGTTGCGGGCGTTCAATTCGACATTGGCTCGCTGCAAGGGCGTTTCGACTCGGCGCTGTCATTGAGTACCGCCGTGAGCACTGCCAACCCCGACAAACAGCAGTTGCAGTCGGCCAATGGCAACGATGGGCGGCGCAACTACCGCTCGGGCGACATATTTTCGGCGATTTTCAAAGGCACTCATGACCTGGAGCTGCGCCGCGACAGCATGGGTGTATTCCTGCGTGGCACCTACTGGTACGACACCGCGCAGCGCGACCACAGCCAGCGGGCCGTCGACATCGACGACCGCAACCGCCAGGTTTCGGCGAAAACCGCGGGGGCGGAGCTGCTCGATGCGTTTGCCTATGGCCTTTACGACATTGGCGGTGAGCCCGGTTCGCTGCGGGTGGGCAAACAGGTGGTCAACTGGGGGGAAAGCCTGTTCATCCAAGGCGGGCTGAACGTGATCAACCCCTTCAACCAGGCTGCGCTGCGCCGGCCAGGGTCGGAAGTGAAAGACGCCCTGGCGCCCGTCAACCTGCTGTATGTCACGCAGAACCTCAACCAGGCGCTGTCTTTCGATGCCTTCTACCAGCTGGACTGGGAGCAGACCCGGCTGGAGAACTGCGCAACGTTCTTTTCCGGCAACGACTTCATGCCCGAAGGCTGCCAGGGGCTGGATGTCGGCGGGCAGATGGTGACCAACCCGGCCGTGTCGCCGGCCCTGACCCCGTTTGGTGTGACGCTGACGGAGGAGGGCGTGCGCGTGCCCCGGGGCGCCGACCAGGATGCACGCAACAGTGGCCAATGGGGTTTTTCGCTGCACTGGTATGTTGAGCCACTGGATACCGAGTTCGGCCTGTTCGCAGCCAATTACCACAGCCGTTCGCCTTACCTGGGTACGGTCAGCAGCCGCTATTACGCCAATACGGGCTTTGCCCGTGAACTGTGCGCCAATGTTGGTGTGGCACAGGCCAATTGCGGAGCTTTTCTTGGGTCCAGCAACGGGCAGACCCTGGCCGGCGCGCTGCGCATGGGCACCTCGCAATACCGGGCGCAATACCCCGAGGACATCCGCCTGTACGGCCTGACGTTCGCTACCACCTTGCGCAACGGCGCCGCCGTGCAAGGTGAACTGAGCTACCGGCCGAACGTGCCGGTGCAACTCAACGGCAATGACGTGCTGCAGTCATTGCTCAATGCCCCCGGCCGTAGCCCGCTCAACGCCAACGGCCTGCGCCCTGCCACAGACAACACCCCCTTCGACGGTTACCGGCGCAAGGAGGTGACCCAGGCCCAGGTATCGGCCGTGCAGGCGTTCAGCCAAGTCATGGGCGCCAACCAGCTACTGCTGATGGGCGAGGTGGGCGCCACCTATGTAGGCGGGCTGGAGGGGCGTTTCGGGCCGCGCTATGGCCGCTCCGGTGCCTATGGCAACGGCGAACTGGCCGACAACAGCCTGTGCCTGGCGATCTCGAAAAGCCCGGGCGACTGCAACGACGAAGGCTTTGTCACAGCCTTTTCCTGGGGATACCGCCTGCGCGCGACCTGGAGCTACCCCAACCTGATCCAAGGCCTGGACATTCGCCCAGGCCTGGCCTGGGCCCATGACGTCAAGGGTTTCTCACCGGCGGACAGCTCGGCCTTCAACGAAGGCTCTCGCTCGATCAGCCTGGGCGTGGACGTCAGCCTGGCCAGCCAGTACTGGGCCAGCCTGGCCTATACCGATTACCTCGACGGCGATTACGGCACCCGCGGCGACCGCGATTATGTGGCGTTCAGCGTGGGCGTCAACTTCTAGGGCAACCGAGGAGCAAGGTCATGTCCAAGCGCAGCATGCCCCTTCATCCGCCAACCTGACGGGTATCGCCCTGGTGCTGGCCGGTGCCCTGGCCCCAACCCTGGCGGTCGGTGCACCGACCGGGCAGGGTGTGATGCAGGGGTTTCCTGCGGCGCCGGAGTTGCGGATCAACCAGGCCAATGCCTTTCAGCCACCGTACTTGCGCGGGTCGATGCGCCACGCCCGTGAGGTAACGCCCACCCGTGGCATCGGCCGGGCAGCCACGCCGCTGAGCTTGACCGAAGGCTGCGCGGCGGCGCTTGACCCACTGGCCTTCAGCGCCGGTGACCAGCAGAAAGGGCAGTGTTCGTAGATGTAGCGGTTCATCATGTTGACCCCTCCATTAACCTGCCCGGCGTGATGTGCTCAGAACTGCACTGAACGAGTGAGTCCACCGTCCACCAGCAGGTTCGTGCCCGTTGTAAAGCTGGCAGCAGGGCTGGCCAGGAAAACCACGGCCCTGGCTACCTCCTGCGGCGTAGCCATACGCCCCATGGGATTTTCAGCCAGGCATTTGGCAAAGGTTTCGGGCTGCTCCCGCTCGATGTCACCCCATACACCATCTGCGAAGTAAACGTTGCCAGGGGATACGGAATTGACTCGAATACCCTCGCTTGCATGGCGTACCGAAAGCGTTTTTCCATAGTGAAGCAAGGCGGCCTTCAAGATGCCGTAGGGTTCTGCGAACATATCAACCTCGCGGCCCGATACGCTCGAGATCAAGACTACCGAAGCTGCTTGCGACTCGCGCAGAGCAGGCAGCGCCGCTTTGATCATCGTGGCGCTGCCCAGCAGGTCGGTATCGAAAGCTCGGCGCCAGGTCTGCAGATCATCTCCCCCGGCCAGGGCACTGACGTTTGGAATGACAATGTCGAGCCCGCCCAAGCGCGTCGCCGCATCTTCTACCCAGGCGCGAACCTGTTCTGGTTGGGTGACGTCTACGGCAGTGCCCGAGGCGTGCTCACCAAATTCGATCTGGGCGTTGCGCACGCCCTTTTCACCGCGAGCGCAGAACGCAACGTGCGCGCCTTCGGCGAGGAAGAGCTGGACGATTGCTCGGCCAATGCCCCGCGATGCGCCACTGACCAGAACGCGTTTACCCTTCAGACCTAAGTCCATGGTTTTTCTCCTCTGTCGAATAGCTCCAAGACGGGGCCCTGACGAGCCCCGACGCTGGCCTTACTTGCGTAGCTTGTAGGCAATGATCTCGTCGCTGGTTCCGGTTTCCATAAAGGCATGACCAGAAGCAGAAACCAGTACGTACTGCTCGCCGTTGACCTCATAGGAAATCGGATTGGCTTGCGCACCCACTGTCAACACGTCCTCCCACAGCACTTCACCGGTGGCCGTGTCGATGGCGCGGAACAGGTTGTCAGTTGCAGCCCCAACGAATGTCAGCCCGCCCGCCGTGGTCACGGTGCCACCGTTGTTGGGCAAGCCGATATTGAGTGGCAGGTGCGACGGGATGCCGAACGGGCCGTTGCGACGCGCGGTGCCCAGAGGTTCGTCCCATACGGTCTTACCGGTGTCCAGGCTGACTGCACGGATTCCACCGTAGGGTGGCGCCGAGCACGGCACGCCGGTGCCCCAGTTACGCCAGCCGGCATTTACGCTGATCGCATACGGTGCGTTGACCTGCGGATAAGTCGAGGCGCCGCCTTCACCTTTACCTGACTTGCTGCCGGCCTTGTTCAAGGCCGTCTCGTCAGGCTTCGGCGCGTAGATAGGTTTAAGCCCCATCTTGTCAGCCTGCTCTCGCGGGATCAGCTGGTTGAGGTTGGGGATGTCGTTGTAGTTGGCAATCAACAGTCGTCGCACCGGATCGATGGACACCGAGCCCCAATCCGAACCGCCGTTGTAGCCAGGGTATTGAATCCATGGGCGATCGACGGAAGGCGGCGTTAGATAGCCCTCGTAGTTCGCCTGGCGGAACTGAATACGGCACATCAGCTGGTCAAGTGGGGAAAAGCCCCACATGTCTGCTTCGGTCTTGGGGGCCTTGCGCAAGGTGTGCCACTCGGAGGTGGGCTGGGTATCGGCCAGGAAGTCTGGCTCCACAGATCCGCCTTTCGGGGCCTTCACCTCTCCGATAGGGATCAGCGGTTCGCCTGTGGCGCGATCCAGGATGTAGATATCACCTTGCTTGGTCGGCAGCAGCACTGCGGGTACCGGCTTCCCATCCTTGCCCGGGTAATCCAGCATGGTCGGTTGACTGCCCAGGTCGTAGTCCCATACATCGTGGCGGATGGTCTGGAAGTGCCAGACGTCCTTACCCGTTTTTACGTCTACTGCCACCAATGAGGTGGAATATTTGTTCTCGGCTTCGCTGCGGTTGGATCCGTAATAATCGATCGACGAGTTGCTGATCGGCAGATAGACATAGCCAAGCGCCTCATCGCCAACTGCTGCCGTCCACATGTTCGGCGTGCCACGGGTGTAGGTGCTGCCTTCAGCTGGGCCATGAACGTTGGCCGGGTTAGCCAGATCCCAGGCCCAAGCCATTTTTCCCGTTACTGCGTCATAGCCGCGAATCACACCTGAGGGTGCATCTTCATCCTGGCCGTCCCGAATCTGCGCACCGGTGACAATCACACCGTTGACGATGGCGGGCGGTGCCGTTACTGCGTACCAGCCGGGGACTTTCTTACCCAGACCTTCCCACAGATCAACCGCGCCATTTTGTCCAAAGTCTTTGCAAGGCTCACCGGTATGCAGGTCGACCGCGACCAACCTCGCGTCGAGGGTGGCCTCGACAACGCGGCTGCGGCATTGGGCGGTTTCGGGGAGCTGCGGGGCGGTATATACCGCGACGCCTCGACAGGCTGCTGCGTGAGGAATGGCCTGATCCGGTACGCCCGGGTCATGGCGCCAGTTCTCTTGTCCAGTTGCGGCGTTGATCGAGATTAGGATGTTCTTGGCAGAACACATCAACAGATTGTTGCCCACCTTTACTGGCGTTGTTTCCGGCGAATAGCGGCTGCCTGGGTTCGGTAGATCCCGAGTGTGGTAGACGAAGGCGCGCTCAAGGCGATCAACGTTCTCAGGTGTGATCTGCTTGAGTGGGCTGAAGCGCTGGGCATTGTGATCGCCACCGTAGAACGGCCAGTCGCTGCCGACTTGCGGCACGTCCTGAGCCTGAGCGAACTGCATCTGCAACGCGCAAGAAACCGCAATGGCTAGCGCACCACCGCATTTGACGGATGTGAACATGACAGACCTCGTTACGCAGCAGTGCGGGGCGCGCGGCGCAGTGCCGGCGACAGGATAAGGATCAGCAGCAGGATTACGGTCATGGCTACAAGGCGTGGTACCAGACCCCACCAGTTGAGGCCGACCTCCCACAGGGCCCAGATCACTGTCAGCCCCCAGATCACGCCGAACAAATGCAAGGCACCGCGTCTCTGCCTCCACAGCAAGGCAGCGGTTACCACACACCCCGCGCCCGTCAGGCCGTAGTACCAGCTTCCGCCCAAAGCCATCAGCCAGACCCCACCGCCGAACAGAGCCATGCCGAAAGCACCCAGGGCCAAGGCCAATACGACAGTTGCCAGCCGCCATTTTCCGCCACATCCAGGCTGGGCCAGATCGTTGCTGCGGGACACACTACTACGTTGATTCATGACACTACTGCTTCCTTCATTTGCTAATAAATCAAGCTACAGCCTGATTGCTGGGGGTGACGAACCCGATGGGGCGACGCGTAAAGAACATCGAGAGGATTGCGCCGATCACCAACAAGACGCCCACTACCACGAAGGCCAGGGCGAAGCTGCCGGAGCCGGCGACCACATAGCCGGTCACGATCGGAGCCAGCAGGCCAAAGAGATTGCCGACTGCAGTGATAAAGCCAGCTGCTGTGCCGACATCGTCTTCCGAGCGCACCAGGTCGTTAACCAGCGAGAGGTTCAGGGAAATCGCTGAAGCGCAGGTGGCCAGCGACAGGGTGATCACGAACAGAATCGCCCACGTACTGTCGATCGCCGGCACCAGGAAAATCACCGAAGATGCGAGCAGCACGCAGGCCACGACCAGGCGCCGTTGGCCACGTTCTGCGGCACCTGGGCGCATCGCCTTGTCACTCAGGCGGCCTATGACGATGGCGAGAATGGCCGCACCAAGGTACGGGATGGCGGTGTAGATGCCGCTGGACATCACCGTCAGGCCTTTCTCAGCCTGCAGGTAGGTCGGCAGCCAGGTCAGGAAAAAGTAGGTCGCGTAAACAGCACACCCGTGCGACAGGGCAATCGCCCACATGCTGCTGGAACGCGCGAGTCCTTTGAGGCCAAGGGATACAGCCTGAGCCGGCTCGGCGCCGGATGAGACACTACTCTCAGCAATTTCCGCGCGTTCGGCATCGTCAAGCCATGGGGCTTTTGCAGGATGGCTGTACCACTTCAGCCAAGCGGCCAGCCAGATGAAGCCGAGTGCGCCGGCAACGACAAAGGCGATACGCCAGCCAAACGCGCTGATCAGCCAACCAAAACCAATGGCGCCAATCGCTGGGCCCACCAGGCTGCCGCTGTGGAAGACGGCAGTGGCCATGCCGCGCTCCTTGAGTGGCATCCATTCACGGATGACCCGCGCGCCGGCGGGGTAGGTGGTGGCTTCGCCCATGCCCATGATGAGCCGACAGGTGAGCAGTGAGATGAACCCGGTCGACACTGCGGTGCAGGCAGTGGCTACCGACCATACCCCGATGCCGTAGCCGTTGACCTTTTTAGGGCCAAAGCGGCCTACAAGGTAGCCCATGGGGATGAGGGCCAGAAAGTAGAGCCATACGAAGGACGAGAAGAGGTAGCCCATCGCAACCGGCGAGATATCGAATTCCTCCTTGAGCACTTTGGAGGCAACCGAAAGCGAAACTCGGTCAACGTAGTTGATCAGTGTCAGGGTGAAGAGAAACGCGTAGATCCACACACGCTTTTTCTTCAACAGACTGGTGTCTTTTTGCATCGCCATCACCTTGTAGTTATAGGGACGATCCAGGGACGAGAAACTAGGGGCGTCGGCACAATGGCTCGCTCACCTTGCCCGGGCAGTGGGCAACGCGGTGTGAGCGGCCATCGCCTATCAGAGTCGATCAGCCCAGCCAACGCTGGATGTTTGCGACCATGACTTCTTTCGAAATACCGTAGCGGTCATGGAGGGTCGGCAGCGCACCTGCATCCAGGAACTGGTCAGGCAGCGCCACGTGACGTACTTCCGGTTGCACGCGGGCTAGTAGCAGCGCCATGGCTATGGCCTCACCGAGGCCACCGATCTGGGTGTGGTTTTCCGCGATGACAACCAGGCGGCCTTCGCGGCGACACTGTTCCAGGATGGTCTCGACATCGAGCGGCTTGATCGTCGGTACGTGCAAGACCGCAGTGTCGATTGTGTTCTTGGCCAGTTCGTCTGCTACTTCGAGGGCGCGCATAGTCATGAGGCCCGAGGAAATGATCAGCACATCTTTGCCGTCGCGTAGCAGCTTGGCTTTGCCCAGTTCGAATGTGTAGTCGTACTCATCGAGGATGAGGGGCACGCGTCCACGGGGGAGGCGCATGTAGACCGGGCCGTTATGCTCCGCTATCGCGGCTACACATTGCTCCGTCTCCAGTGCATCGCAAGGGTCGATGACCATCATCTGGGGGATGGCTCGCATCATCGCCAAGTCTTCGGTGGCCTGATGGCTTGGGCCGTAGCCGGTAGTCAGGCCCGGCAGCGCTGCACAGATCTTCACGTTCAGGTTTTCTTCAGCGATTACCTGATGAATGAAGTCATACGCTCGGCGAGTGGCGAATACCGCATAGGTGGTGGCGAACGGTACGAAACCTTCTTTTGCCATACCTCCAGCCGCAGCCATGAGCAGTTGCTCGGCCATACCCATCTGCAGGAATCGCTCCGGATAGCGTTGGGCGAAGATATGTAAGTCGGTGTACTTGGCCAGATCAGCAGTCATGCCGACGATGCGAGGGTTCTTCTGGCCTGCCTTGACCAGGGCGTGGCCAAACGGTGCAGACGTGGTGCGCTGCCCCTCGCTGGCGATGGAAGCGATCATGGACGACGTGGTGAGCTTCGGCTTTGCTGGGGAGGCGGCGGTCATTGTGGGCTCCTTGGCGCGTGGATCTCATCGAGGACTGCGAGGGCTTGCTGCCACTCCTGGGGCTCGACCCGGATGAAGTGGTTCTTGTCACGCTGCTCCAGGAAGGGCACGCCTTTACCCATCAGAGTGTCGAAAAGAATGACTCTCGGTTTTTCGCCTTGTACCGCCCGCGCGACGTCGAAGGCCTGAATCACAGCCTGCAGATCATTGCCGTCGACGCGTTGCACGTGCCAACCGAACGCGGCCCATTTGTCGACGAGAGGCTCGAACTGGAGGATGTCGTGGGAAGGGCCATCCGCTTGCTGGCGGTTGATGTCCACCAGATTGATGAGGTTGCCCAGCTTGTGATGCGAAGCCGACATGGCAGCCTCCCACACCGCGCCCTCGTCCAGCTCCCCATCGGACATCGAGTTGTAGACGAACGCATCGTTACCTTTCATGCGCAACCCCAGCGCCTGGCCCACCGCAATAGCCAGCCCCTGGCCTAGAGAGCCGCCCGAAATTTCCATGCCGGGTGTGTACGTGGCCATGCCGGACATCGGCAAGCGACTGTCGTCGGAGCCATAGGTTTCCAGTTCATCTTCTGGCAATACGCCGGCTTCCAGCAGCGCGGCATACAGGGCGATTGCGTAGTGCCCATGGGAAAGCAGGAAGCGGTCACGGCCTTCCCACTCGGGTTGATCTGCGCGGATGTTCATGGCGTGGCAGTAGGCAACAGCCAGAACGTCGGCCCAGCCCAGCGCCTGGCCGACATAGCCTTGGCCCTGGACTTCGCCCATACGCAAGGCGAACCGTCGGATTCGCCAGGCATGCGTCGACATCCGGGCAAAATGGTCATTGCGACTCTCGGTCATATTGTTCTCCATTGGTGACCAGCGATCCGGAGTTACTGACGCAACGGATTCATCAGTATCCAGCCGAATTGAGTAACCCGTTGATGATCATGTAAAAATACAGGCTCGACAAAAGGTTTAAATTCGCCAGTCAATGAATTGGATTCACTAATGAAGATCTTGAAAAAGGTACCGCTCTCAGCCCTGAGGGTGTTCGAAGCGGCGGGTCGAACCTGCTCTTTTGTAGAAGCAGCAAAGGAGCTGGATCTGTCGTCAAGCGCGGTAAGCCATGCCATACGCAAATTGGAAGTCGCCGCTGAAGTCTCTCTTTTCACTCGCAGTACGCGCCATACGGCGCTGACAACCGAGGGCGCCATGCTGCTGGATCATGTGCAGCGTGGTTTCGAGGAGATGAGCAGGGGGTTGGCGATTGCGACCAATGAGCCCGCAGTGCCGCTGCGCCTTCACGTGGCACCAACGTTCGCCAGCCAGTGGTTGGTGCCGCGCTTGGCCGGCTTTCTGCGTGATCATCCCGGCATCGACCTGCGGATATCCGCCAGTACTGACTATGCGCTGTTCGACAACGATGATTTCGACCTGGACATCGTCTATGGCGAACCCAGGGTCTCTTCGCACGAGAAGACGCCGCTGCGTATCGAAGAGCTAACGCCCCTATGCAGTCCTGAAGTTGCCCAGCATCTTCGCTCGCCGCAGGATCTGTACGCCCAGTTACTTATCCAGAGCGATGGGCAATCCGTGCAATGGAAAGGGTGGTTTGCGGCCAATGGAATGCATCCTCCGAACAGTTATGGCTTGGCGTTCGATCGAAGCTCCATGGGTATTGCAGCAGCGGCGGGCGGCCTGGGAGTAGTGCTTGAGTCTGACCTGTTGGCTGAGCAGGAGCTGGCAAGCGGTCGGCTGGTCAGCCCGCTTCGGCATGTCAGTAACAGTGTCCGCTACGTTGGCCACTACCTCGTGCATCCTCGGCGGCATAGGCAACCGCACGCAGTGACTCAGTTCAAGCAGTGGCTGTTCAACGAGTTAGCTGTCCCTTGAATGCTAGATGGGGGCTTGGAACGCCTGTCATTTCGGGACAAGCTTCAAGTAGGCTGGCCGCCCTGCACCGGCTTTTTTTCGCCCTTATGGCGCTAATTTGTCCAAGATCTGCTCACGACACACGCTTAGCACTTCATCAGCAAGCGGAGAATCGTCCGGGCAGGCTCGAGACAGAATCAAGGCGCCGAGGACGTGCGCAAATGTATCGAGTATTACCGCACGGCTTACTGTGGGCTCGTTTCCCTGTAACACCTCCAGCAGCCCCTCAATTCCAGCCTCGTAAGCTGCTTTGATGTCATCGGGCTGGCGAGCAGCGTCTCCTCCGAGTGCCGCTAGCGTGCAACCTTTCCCTTTCTCATCGCGATGCTTGCGCGAAAGGTAGAAATTGACGAAGTCGGCCAATTGGATGCCGTGTAACTGCTCGACCGTCTTCTTGATACCGCAAGTCGCGGATTCGCCCATCAAATCTGCCTTGGACTTGAAGTGCTTGTAAAACCCGCCGTGGGTAAAGCCGGCAGCACCCATGAGGTCGGCAATACCCACGCCATCGTAGCCGCGTTCACGGAATAGCGTGGAAGACGTCTCCACGATGTGGGCCCGATTAGCTTGTGCCTGGGCCTTCGTAACCTTCATTTCTCTGCCGCCTCCGCTATCAAGCCAACCCATATCATACATTGATGATATTCATCATCAAAGGCGTTGACTGGTAAGATTATGATCATCATCATTAGCTCATGTCTTCCACCGAGAGAGCAAAAACTCATGAGCTATACCCATCTCACCGTTCCGACCCGTACAGTTGAAGTAGGCGGTGACAGCTTCACTTACCGTCGCTGGGGTAACCCTTCTGGTGTGCCCCTGGTCTTCATCGCCCACTTCCGTGGCGGGCTCGATCACTGGGATCCGATCATCACTGATGGTCTGGCTGCTGGACGTGAAGTAATCCTGCTGAACGGAAGGGGTGTAGCGTCGTCGTCGGGTACACCGGCCACGACCATTGAGCAAATGGCGGATGACATCGCAGCAGCCGTCAAGGCTCTGGGGCTGACCCAAGTCGACCTGCTGGGGTTCTCAATCGGTGGTCTGCAGGTTCAGGAGGTGGCACTTCGTCACCCTCAGTTGGTACGCAAGCTTCTGCTGATCGGCACCGGACTGCGCGGCGGTGATCCAACCATGGCGGAGGGTGTGAGAGAGGCCGCTTCCAACCCCGTTCCGACCATCGAAGACTTCCTGTTTCTTTTCTTCGGTCGTTCGGAAACTGCCAAAACAGCAGGCCTGGGTTTCTGGGAACGGCGCAATCAGCGTTCCGATCAGGACACCCCAAGCTCCATTGACGTCGCCCTGGCCCAGGGCGCTGCTTTTGCAGCCTATGTCCAGTCGGCGCAGGGAGAGAACCGCTTCTCCTACCTCCACGATCTCAAGCAGCCCACCTTGGTAGTCAATGGCGTCGACGACGTCATGATCCCTTCGATCAATTCGTGGAACTTGGTGCAGAACATCCCCGATGCCCAGTTGCTGATCTACCCCGACTCCGGTCACGCCGCTCATTTCCAATACCCCGAGCGCTTCCTGAAGCACGCGCTCCAATTCCTGGAAGAGTAAGACCACGCCTGCCGGGCTGCTGCAAGCGGACCGTCCCCTATTTGAGATTACCCACATGACTCAGTCTTTTGACACTGAAATCAAGTACATCGCTGCACCCAACAAGACTCTCAAGGTCGATGGTGTTGCCTTCGCTTACCGTGAGCTGGGACGCAAAGGTGGTGTCCCCCTCATCCTCCTGAACCACTGGGGGGCCGTTCTCGACAACTTCGATCCACGCATCGTCGATGAGTTGGCCAAGCATCACCATGTGATCACCACGGACTATCGCGGCGTTGGTTTGTCTGGTGGCGTTGCACCGCTCACCGTCGCAGAAATGGCCCGCGATTGCGTGGCGTTTATCAAGGCGCTGGGCTTCGACAAGGTCGACCTCTTCGGCTTCTCGTTGGGTGGCTTTGTTGCTCAGCAGATCGCGATCACCCAACCCGGCCTAGTGCGCAAACTGATTCTGACCGGCACTGGCCCTGCAGGGGGTAAGGACATTGACCAGGTCGCCGTAGTGTCCATGCCGCTGATTGAGAGGGCGACGTCCGAAGGGATCGATCCGAAGACCTATCTCTTCTTCACTTCGAGTGAGACGAGCCAGCAGGCTGCCAACGCTTTTTTGAAGGCCATGCTTGAGCGCCAGACCGACCGCGATGTTCCTGTCACCCAGGAAGTATTCGGTCATCAACTTCAAGCCATTCAGGCTTGGGGCCAGCAAGCGCCGCAGGACTTGGCTAGCTTGAATATTCCAGTGCTTATCGCCAACGGCGACCAGGACATCATGGTTCCGTCCGAACTGAGCAGCGATATGGCAGAGCGCATTCCCGGCTCTACCCTGGTTATTTACGAGGACGCAGGCCACGGCGGGATTTTCCAGAACCACGCTGACTTCTCTGCGAAAGCGCTCGCCTTCCTTGCTGACTGATCCATTCACTTGCATCTGAAGAAACGCGGGGGCTTCCCGCTTTTCTTGCTGAAGGAGTTACTCATGACATTCAAAGCGCTGCTTCTGACCAAAGAGGGCGAATCGGTCTCGTCGAACGTGGTTGATTTCTCCGAAGGGGATCTCATGCCAGGGGACGTTACCGTCGCTGTGGAGTTTTCCACGGTGAACTACAAAGATGCGATGGCGCTCACCGGTCGCGGTGGTGTGGTGCGCAGTTACCCCTTGATCCCTGGGATCGACTTCGCCGGTACCGTCATCGAGTCGAGCAACCCGGAATTCAAGGCAGGAGATCGGGTGCTCGCAAATGGCTGGGAGCTTAGCCAGAGCCACCATGGTGGTTTTGCTCAAAAGGCCCGGGTGAAGGGTGAGTGGCTGGTCAAAATCCCGAATGAATTCACCACCAAAGATGCCATGGCCATCGGAACCGCTGGCTACACAGCGATGCTGAGCGTGCTCGCACTCGAGCATGGCGGGCTGACTCCCGAGCGTGGCGATATCTTGGTGACCGGGGCCAACGGAGGTGCTGGCTCTATCGCTATCGCGCTGCTGTCGAAGCTCGGCTATCGAGTGGTCGCCTCAACAGGTCGTCTTAGCGAGTCGGACTACCTCAAGTCTCTCGGTGCCGCTGAGGTCATCGACCGTCATACGCTGTCTGAAGCGGGTCGCCCAATCGGGGCTGAGCGTTGGGCCGGTGCGATCGATTCTGTGGGCAGCCACACCTTGGCCAATGTACTGGCCCAAACGAAATATCGCGGCGTTGTAGCCGCCTTCGGCTTGGCTCAAGGCGCTGATCTTCCTGGGTCGGTGCTGCCCTTCATTCTGCGCAACGTCACACTCGCCGGCATCGACTCGGTGAATGCACCGCGTGAAGTGCGCCTTCAAGCGTGGTCTCGCCTGGCACGCGACCTCGATTTGGACAAGCTGGGTCAGACCGTCCAAACCATTGGTTTGGCAGATGTACCGCGTGTTGTTCGCGAGCTTTTCGAAGGGAAAGTGCGTGGACGTACTGTGGTCAACGTGAACGAGTGAGGCCATCACTTCGAGGAGTCGGATAAATGAGTCAGCCTACTGCAATCGTGTTCGGTGTTGGCACTACCCGAGGTGTTGGAGGAGCGGTCTGTAAGCGTTTTGCCCAAGAGGGGTATCACGTCATTGTTACAGGCCGAACCTTGGAAAAGATCGAGGAAGTCGTTGCAGATATTCGGCGTTCCGGCATCGGGAGCGCCGAAGCGTTGCAGACTGATGTCACCGTCGAAGGGCAAGTCATCGCAGCGTTTGACCTTGCGATGTCTCCAGGCGCGGGCCGAGCCCCTGCCGACGTCGTGGTCTTCAACGCGGGCAATAACGCCTTGATCGATTTCACTCAGCTCACGGCCAGCCAGTTCGAGGACTTTTGGCGAGTAGGCTGCTACGCCGGCTTCCTCGTTGGCAGAGAAGCAGCCAGGCGGCTGGTTCCTCTTGGCCGAGGCACCGTGATTTTTACCGGTGCTTCTGGAAGCTTGAGGGGCAAGCCTGGCTTTGCCCACTTTGCCGCCGCCAAGGCGGGATTGCGAATGATCTCCCAGAGCATGGCGCGCGAGTATGGGCCTAAGGGCATTCATGTTGCTCACGTTGTGATCGATGGTGGCATCCTGGGTGACCGACTGCGAAATGCCGCCCCGGCCAGGGTGGAGAGCATCGGGGAAGAAGGGCTGTTGGGATACGAGGCGATTGCTGAGAACTACTGGACGTTGCATTGCCAGCCACGATCCGCCTGGACTCAAGAACTCGACCTTAGGCCGTTCAAAGAAAGTTGGTGATTGCCTGATCACCTGCACGTCGGGCACCTCTACATTTTGGAATGTTGAAGATATGAAAGCGTTTCTGATTGATCGCTACGGCAAAGACGTCGTTGGTGATATCACTGAAGTGCCAGAGCCAAAGGTGGGTGATTTCGATGTTCTGATTGAGACCCACGCTGCAAGCGTGAACGTTCTTGATATCAAAATTCGGAAGGGCGAGTTCAAGTTGATTCTGCCTTTCAAGATGCCCCTGATCTTGGGCAACGATGTCGCTGGCACCGTAAAACGGATCGGTGGGAAAGTCAGCCGCTTCCGAGTGGGCGACGAGGTCTACGCACGTGTAGATCAGGCGCGTATGGGCGGCTTTGCGGAATTCGTGGCCGTCAACGAAGCGGCAGTCTCGTCCAAGCCTACCAATCTGAGCATGGAGGAGGCGGCTTCGCTGCCATTGGTGGCGCTCACAGCCTGGCAGGCTTTGGCGGAAATGGCCAACGTTCAACCAGGGCACAAGGTTCTGATCCATGCCGGTTCCGGTGGCGTCGGTAGCATCGCCATCCAAGTCGCCAAGCACCTGGGAGCATTCGTCGCCACCACCACGAGTACCGTCAATGTGCCGTGGGTTAAGGCGCTGGGTGCCGATGTGGTGATCGATTACAAGACCCAGCAGTTCGAATCGCAGCTGAGTGATTACGATGTTGTGCTCAGTGGGCTGGGGGGAGACGTTCTCGAAAAATCCCTCCAGGTACTGAAGCCAGGTGGTCAGTTGATTTCCATCTCTGGTCCACCCACGCCTGAGTTTGCTGAGCAGCTTCGCCTTTCTTGGCTGTTCAAGCAGATCGTTCATTTGATCAGCCGTGGGATCAGGAAAAAATCTGAGCAGAAGGGCGTCAGCTACACGTTTCTGTTCATGAGGGAGAGTGGTGCGCAACTGGCTGATCTGGCCAAGCTGGTTGAGGCTGGGATTATCAAGCCTGTAGTGGATCGCACCTTCCCATTGGATTCGACACGTGATGCTCTGGCATACGTCGCGCAAGGCAGAGCCAAAGGTAAGGTGGTGGTGAAGGTGAGGTGATCACCTGAGCACAAAGGGGAGCGAAAGCTCCCCTTTTTTATGGCTGAAGTTTCGTCCTCGCATGGCTCCTCAGCCATATGGGACGTTTCCCGCTTTGATCATTGCTCGGCGGTCAAGAAGCACACGAATGCTGTGATAATGGCACTCACGAGTACCACTCCAAGCGCCGCATACGCGGACAAGGTGAGCAGGGTGCCGCAGGTGATGGCGAGGGCAGCGCACCCCATCTGCATGAAGCCTAGTAGCGCTGAGGCTGCGCCCGCCTGTTTGCCAAATGGATGAAGCGCGATAGCGGTGCCAAGAGGGTTAAACAGACCCATACCAAGAAGGAAAATGCTCAGTGCAATGCAGAAGAACTTGAAGTCGGTTGGGCCGCACAGTAGAACCAGGCTGCCGGCCAGGGCGACCACCAAGCCGATGCGTGCCACTGTCATTTGTCCCCAGCGGTTGGCCAAGCGAGGTGCGATCAAGCCTGCGGTGAAAACGATCACCACTGTCATGGCGAAGAAAACCCCAAACTGCAGTGACGACAACTTGAACCCTGTGAGCAGGATCGCCGGGGCCATGGAAAAGAATGCGTAGAGCGCGCCGATGACCAAGCTTACAGCCAGGCCTGGTGACATCAGCCTGCGGTCGCTGATCAGCGCGGCATAGCCGCGAAAGACTACCCCTATCGACAGCGGCGAGCGATTGTCGGGTAAATGTGTCTCTCCCAGGCGCCTGCTGTAAATCAGCGCGAGTACCAACGCCACCATCGCAATGATGATAAATAAGGCTCGCCACCCCATAGCATCACTCAAAATGCCGCCGATCAATGGGGAAAAACCCGGAGCAGCTGCCATTGCGATCATGGTTAAGGAGAGGGCTCGTGCCAGTTCTTCACCGTCATACAGGTCACGAGCGATGGCCCGTGACAACACTGCTGTAGCGCACACGCCCAGCGCCTGAATGCTCCGTCCTGCAATGAGCGCCGGCAGCGAATCTGCCAGTGCGCATACGACGCTTCCGACCATGAAAACGGCCAAGCCGGACAGCACCAGGCGTTGCCGGCCAAAGCGATCTGATAGTGGGCCCACTACCAACTGCCCCAATCCGAAAACCAGGAAAAAGCTACTCAGTGTTCCGCTCACCTGGCTGATCGAGGCCCCCAGGTCGCGCGCCATTGAAGGGAATGCGGGCAGGATGATGTTCGTTGCCAGCGCCCCCATGGCTGCGAGCGCTGCGAGGAGCAGCACAGCACCTGTGTGCAGCGTCGTGAGGTTCGAAGCAGGAATCGAGCTACCGGCTCGGCTAGCAGTAACCTGCGGCATTGGGTCGTCGCTCATGCGCTGTTTGCCTCTCGCTAATGAATTCCGTGCCTCGCGTAGCCTGAGTGGAGAAGGGGCTTGCTGCGACGCCGATCCATGATTATTGTATCTGCAACATTTGTATATGCAACTGTTTGGTGAGGGGGGAGCCAATGGGTGGATCCGACGAAAGTGTTCGCTGGCTTGCTGAAGAGGAGAGGGTTCGAGCTCGCCTCATATCTCCCGGCGTTGCATCTGCCGAAGAGGTCGCGAGTCGTTCCGGTATGGAGATATTCAACGCGATTTTCGATGGCGGAACTTCCACAACCACCGATGGGAGACACCCTCATCTTCATACCCATTCAAATGGGCCCGGGTTAGGCTATTTTTCAGGGCCGCCCGCAGGTACGTCACTACAACCCCATGGGAACGGTTCATGGAGGTTGGTATGCAACGATTCTCGATTCAGCGGTTGGGTGCGCGATCCACACCACGCTACCTGCCGGGAAGGCTTATACGACCCTGGAGCTCAAGGTGAATAGGGTGAGGGCCTTGACTGCGGATGTTGCAGTGGTGCGTGCAGAAGGGAAGGTCATACAGGTAGGGCGGCAGGTCGCGATAGCAGAGGGCCGTATTATTGGCCCCGATGGCAAGCTTTATGCGCACGCCACTACAACGTGTTTGATCTTCGATAATCGCGTCTGACCGGCTGGCGGGATAAGTTGACCGGTTTCGGTGCTTGAATCACGTTCATAGTTGAAGGAACAACACCTGCTGTTCGGAACTACCTCTCTAGGCGGGGAGGCTTTATGCACACTTTCAAGGTCTCACGGTTAACTGCTCAGAGGCGTGGAATATAGCGCATTCTAGATTCGGAGTTTTTATATGAAATACGTTGCATTTGGAAACACTGGGTTGCGGGTATCCCAGGTAGCCCTTGGAACAGGCAATTTTGGCACGGGCTGGGGCCATGGTGCCGATCCAGAAGTCAGCAAGAGCCTCTTTAATGCTTATGCAGAAGCGGGCGGCAATTTCATTGATACGGCCGACATCTACCAATTTGGCGAGTCTGAACAGCTTTTAGGTGAGTTGCTGAAAAGTCGCCGCGAAGATTTCGTCTTGGCCACAAAATATACAAGCGGTGCTAACTCCAATGCCAACCGCCTGGTGACGGGTAATAGCCGTAAGGCAATGGTTGCGTCGGTTGAGGCAAGTCTGAAGCGGCTAGGGACTGATCGAATCGACATGTATTGGGTGCATCACCCGGACGGTGTAACGTCCCTGGATGAAATCCTGCGTGGCCTCGATGATCTCGCACGGGCCGGCAAGATTCTGTACGCCGGCTTGTCGAATTTCTCTGCATGGCAGCTCTCCAGGGCTGTGACGATTGCTGAGCTGACCCGCTCCCTGCCAATTGCTGCGGTTCAGTTTGAGCACAGCTTGGTGCGCCGCGAGCCCGAGGCAGATATTTTTCCTGCATCACAGGCCTTCAACTTGGGCATGGTGACGTGGTCGCCTCTGGGCGGAGGGTTGTTGACCGGGAAATACCGCAAAGGCGAAGCGGGGCGTGCGCAAGCGCTTGGCGGGAAAGTGTTCCAGGCTGAAAACTCGGCCCAGAGAACTGAGGTGCTGGACACTGTTATCAAGGTCTCCGAGGAGCTGGGCGTCACCCCAGGCCAGGTTGCACTCGCCTGGGCAGGTACTCACGGTTCAGTCCCAATCATCGGGCCACGGTCGCTGTCTCACCTTTTGGATAACCTTGCTGCCCTGAAGCTGAAAATGACACCGGAGCAGATCGATCGCTTGGATATCGTGAGCAGTTTGAATCCGGCAGCCTCGGCACGAACGCCAGTCGTGTGGGGTGGAAAATAAGCTTTCAGCTGTCCCGATGTGCTTGTCAGCCTGATGTTCTTGTTGGCTAAGGGACTTTGGGATAGGGTTGCATATACAACAGTTGTAGGTGCAAGTCTGTCTCATGGAAAACATTCGCAAGCCTCAAGGCTGTACCAACCTGAAGCTCAGACAACTGACGCGGATGGTAACTCGGCATTACGATGGCTACGTCGCTGCAACCGGTTTGAAAAATACCCAGTACGCATTGCTCTCCTATGTCGTAAGGCTTGGGCCAATCCGTCCAGGTGATCTTGCTAAGCGCATGCAAATGGATGCGTCGACGTTGACCCGCAACACACAGCCATTAGTGGCCCATGGGTGGATTGAAATCCAAGCGGGAAGTGACGCCCGGAGCCGGGTTGTGGTAGCCACTGAGGCTGGGCGAGCTAAACAGGCGGAGGGGCAGAGGGCTTGGAAGAAAGCTCAAGGTGCCCTGAATGAAAAACTGGGCTTAGAGACCGTCGCGGCGTTGCACGCCATTTTGGATGCCGGTATTAAATGCCTGGATGACGAAGTTGATGGGGCGAGCGAATCGAGTCTACCCCGATCAGCCTTGCCGCCCAGCTTTCATACGTGAAGGACGACTGGCGAAGGCAGCATCGCCCTGCTAGCCTGAATCATCGTGTTCAAGAAGCTGTGTTCAATCATATGTTTACGTCATTTAGGGTTCAATATTATATCCGATCATAGGAATCAGCCCAGGCGATCAAGTCGCGATCACCCTTCTGTTCTAGGGAAAGAGGAGCTTCCATGCAAAATATCACTGATATAGAACCGGCTCAGGATTTGTCATCTTTCATCGGTACCCACTTCATCTATACGTATGCCAATGGCTGGAAATATGAATGGTACGCTCGTAATGCGCACACTTGTGACTACCGAATTCATCAGGGTCTAGTCGGCGGACGGTGGGTAACGCATCAAGCGATGACCTTGGTACAAGTCGGCCCGGATCTTTTCAAAGTGGATTGGCATGAGCCGACCGGAACCTGTGTGAGCCTTTTGTTCGACGTTGCGCAACGCCGACTTCATGGAACAATTTTCTTCCCCCAATGGATTGCTGGAGAAGGGCAGCACCCGGAAAAAACAATTTGCTACCAAAATGACTTTATTGAGGACATGAATCGATTTCGAGACGAGGGCCCCGCGTACCCTTATGTCATTATCAGTGAATTCGCCAAGATAACATTCATGGAGCAGCGCGGAGCCGATAATGATGAAGTTATAAATGCTGCGCCCGGGCAACTTCCAGATGGTTTTCTCGATAGACAAAATTGAGTGCTAGTTGGAGCGCTCATAGCATACGTTGGGGAGGGCAAATGACCATTCGAGCGTATTCCCTGGCATGATTTCTCCTGCCCTCCCAAATTGACTGGCCTCTCGAAAGCTGAGCCTTAAGAAATCCCAGAAGTGACGGCGACAGCTCTCTCTGCACTTGAGCGTAGTTCTGCGATGTCGCGCTTCCCTGCACAGGGTGGCCAGTGGGTTCGTGCTTGCGCAGAGCGGTGCGGTGGGGGCCATGGTGAGGATGCCGATCATCGTGTGGCAAAACACTACTTCCGCGTCACTCCAGCTGTCCATGCCCGAAGCGTACGGTCTGGACATTTAGGCAAGAAAACTGACCGTTTGCTCTACTGATCCGCCGGCTTACGCGCAGAAGATAAGGGACAGGCGAGAGGGTCAATGTTCTTGGCAATGAAGGCCACTCGATTCACTTCCATTCTGAGCAGACAGGAAGATGTGCATGAGGACTTTATGCGTTGCGTTTGCCTTGATGGTCACGCCATTCACTTCGGGAGCCGCCGAATTGTCCTAGGGAGCCAACAATTTCTACAAGAGTGAGCAGGTCTCACTCGAACAGGTATCCTTCAAAAACCAGTTCCAGATGACTACTGTCGGCAACGTGTACCTCCCGAGAAAACAGAGCGTCACTGCCAAGCATCCTGCCATCATCGTCGGGCACCCAATGGGGGCGGTGAAGGAGCAAAGCTCGAATCTCTACGCACAGAAACTGGCTGAACAGGGCTTCGTTACCCTTGCCATCGTCTTGTCCTTCTGGGGCGAAAGTGACGGGCGTCCACGTAAGCTGGTATCAGCGGACATCTACGCCGAAGACTTCAGTGCGGGGCCGGCCGCCGGCGATTAGGCCAGCGCAGGCCCCTCGTGCACGCATGAAAAAAAGGGCCCGTCAGGGCCCCATCGAGGTAACTGGAAACCGCGTTGTTCAGGCTTCGATCTTGCGCGGCGCCATGAAGTACATCCAGATCAGCGCCAGGAAGTACATGGCCGGAATCATGGTGAACAGCACGGCATAGTTGTTGTTTGTCGCCATCAGCACGCTGCCGACGATCTGCGTCATGAACATCCCGCCAACCGCTGCACACATGCTGGCGAAGCCGAATACCGTGCTGATCAGGTGCTTGGGCGTGTAGTCCATCACCAGGCTCCAGATATTCGCTGTCCAGGCCTGGTGCGCGCCGACCGCCAGGGCGATGGCCAGCACCGCGATCCACAGCCCGCTGGCATGGGCGGCGAAGGTCACGCTGACCATGGTGCAGGCGAAGATCAGCATCGACACCAGGCGCGCGGTGCTGGCGCGTACGCCGCGGCCGATCAACCACGAGGAGAGAATGCCGCCGCCGATGCTGCCGAAGTCGGCAGTCAGCCAGATCAGCATCAGCGGGATGCCCATCTGGGTCACGCTGATGCCCAGGTTGTACTGCTGGTTGAGGAACGGTGGCAGCCAGTACAGGTAGAACCAGAACACCGGCGCGGTGATCGAGTAGGCCACGGCGAAGGCCCAGGTGCCGCGCATGCCGAGGATGCGGCTGAAGGGCAGGCGCGCTGCCGCTGGCTCGACGTCCTGCTGGATGTAGTCGAGCTCGCTCTGGCGTACCCGTGGGTGCTCTTCGGGGTTGAAGTACTTCAGGCCCCAGAACACCAGCCAGACCAGCCCCAGGCAGCCCATGGCGATGAACGCGGCCTGCCAGCCCCAGACGGTGAGAATCAACGGCAGCAGGGCCGGGGTGACCATGGCGCCGACGTTGGTGCCGGCGTTGAACAGGCCGGTGGCGATGGCGCGCTCACCGGCAGGGAACCACAGGCGCACAGTCTTCACGCAGGCCGGGTAGTTGGCCGCTTCGGTCAGGCCGAGGATGAAGCGGCAGACCATGAAGCCGGCCGCCGAAGTGGCCAGGCCGTGGGCGCCGGTGGCCAGGCTCCACAGCAGTACGGCGGCGAAGAACGCGCGCTTGACGCCGACCTTGTCGATCAGCCGGCCCTGCAACAGGAAGCCGACTGCATAGCCGACCTGGAACCAGAAGTTGATGTTCGCGTAGTCCATCGCCGTCCAGCTCATGGCTTTGGCCAGTTCTGGCTGCATGATGCCGAGCGCGGCGCGGTCGATGTAGTTCAGGGTGGTGGCGAAGAACACTAGGGCGAGCATGCCCCAGCGGGTCTTGCCGACGGCGAAGGCGCCACGGATCTTGTCGCCGATGCCGGCGGACGGCAGCCGAGGGCTGGCGGTAGTGAGCTTGGAGTGGTTCATATCCTGGTCGTTTCTTGAAATTGTAATGAACTGCGGTTTCTCGAACGTGACCTGGCCCCAGGCAGGGGCTACACGCAAGGCCGGTGCATGGTGGGCAGTGAATCGGCGAGCGTCAATTCGTTGGAGGGGGCAATTGTTCGATAACCGAACAATAGCGGCGCGCTCACAGGCGGCTCAGCACCTTGCCAGCCAGATAACCGAAGGTCATGCCCGGCCCAAGGGTGATGCCACCGCTAGGATAATGCCCCGCCATCACGCTGTGCATGTCGTTGCCGACCGCGAACAGGCCGGGTATCGGCTGCTGTGCGTGATCGAGCACGCGTGCCGAGGCATCGGTGTGTAGGCCGGCGAAGGTGCCGAGGCTGCCTGGCAGCAGCTTCACTGCATGAAAAGGCCCGTGCAGCAAAGGCCGCAACGATGGGTTGGGCCCATGCAGCGGTTCGCCCTGGGCCTTGTTGTAGGCCGAGGCGCCGCGCTGGAAGGCCGGGTCTTCGCCGTGTGCGGCATGGCGGTTGAAGTCGGCCACGGTGCGCTGCAGTTGTTCGGCATCGATCCCGCAGCGCTGCGCCAGTTCTGCCAGGGACTGACCGCTGAACAGGTAGCCGCGGCGCTGATAGAAACCGGTTGGGAAGGGGAAAGGTTTGGCCCAGCCGATGCCATAGCGCCGTTGTGCGGCATGGTCGCAGATCAGCCAGGCTTCGTGCGCTTCGCCCTGGGGCGTGGCGGCGAACAGCGCATTCATGAAATCGTGGTAGCAATCGGCTTCGTTGACGAAACGTCGGCCGTCGCGGCGCACGGCGATGAAGCCGGGTTTGGCGCGGTCGATCAGGTGCGGGAAGTGGCCGAAGCTGCCGTCAGGGCGCGGTACCTGTGATACCGGCGCCCAGGCGCCGGCCTGTGCGAGCGCGGGGCCAAGCTGGGCGCCGACCTGTTCACCCAGGCGCAAGCCATCACCGCTGTTCTGCAGTGGCGCGGCCGAGTAGTGCTGCTCGCCATCGGGCGCATGGGGCATCAACTGGGCGATGCGCAGGCGATCATGGGCGAAGCCGCCACAGGCCAGGACCACGCCCCGGCGTGCACGGATCACCTGGCCATCGGCGAACTGCGCACCGTCGATATGCCCATCGCCGAGCAAGCGGGCAGCCGCTTTGTCGGTGACCAGCGTCACGCCGAGGTCCAAGGCACTGCGCAGCAGGCGCGCGACCAGGGCGTTGCCGTTGACCAGCTGCAGCCCACGGCGCTGCAACAGCAGGTCGCGGCCATGGCGCAGCAGGCGCTTACCCACGTGCAGCGCGGCTTTGGGCGAATGGCGCGCGTTGAAGAAGGCGGCCATGTCCGCACCCCCGGCGATGCCCATGCCGGCCAGGCTGACGATGTCCAGTGGCGGGCGTAGCTTGTGCAGCCACGGGCCCAGCAACCGGCCGTCGAACGGCAGCGCGCACAGCGAACGCCCGCCATGCGCGCTGCCATCGCCTTCACGCATGTCGGGCATCTTGCTGCCGGACTGGAACTGCACGGTGGTGTGTTGCTGGAAGAACGCTACCATCTGCGGGCCATGGTGCAGGAAGGCGCGCTGGCGTGGGTCCAGTTCGGTGGTGTGGGTCTGGGCGCGCAAGTAGCGCTCCGGGGCGTCGTCGCGTTCGACAATGCCTTCGGCGACGGCCAGCGGGTTGCGCGGAATCCACAGCCAGCCCCCCGACCAGGCGCTGGTGCCGCCAAGCTGGCAGGCCTTCTCCGCGACGATCACCTTCAGGCCGTGATGCGCGGCGGTAACCGCGGCCGCCAGGCCAGAGGCACCGGAGCCGATGACAAGTACGTCACATTCGAGGGGTTGCATGCATAGATCCTTTTGGCGTCTAGCGAGAGCCTTGTGTAAGCAACTGCCTTGCTCAATTTCTGAAAGGTGGCGCGTTCCCACAGGGATCGCGCCGGTCTTGGAAATGGAGCAGGGCAGTTGCTACACATGCTCCCCGTTAAACCTGCGGCACAGGTTATTGCAGCGGCGAAAAACCCGTGGGCCGCAGCAGCCGCGATTGCAGCTGCACCACCGCGCCCAGCTCCCGGTTGCGCCGCGAGAACTCTGCCCAGCGTGGGTCGGCGGCCATCGCGGCACGGCGCGCCATGCGCTCGTCGAGGCTGGCGTAGGCCCACAGATGCACCACTTGGTTGACCTCGCCAAACTCGCTGGTGAAGAAGCCCACCAGGTTGCCCAGGTGCTCACTCTGCACCTCCAGCGCATGGCTCTGGTACAGGGCCAGCCAGTCGGCCATCTTCAGCGGGTCGAGGGTGTAGGTTCTCAGTTCGTAGTACATGCGGGTTTCTCCAGGGGGGTGGCTGGCGCCTGCAGGCGCTTGGCGATATGGCTGGCAGCGATCCAGCCGAAGGTGAGGGCGGGGCCGAGGGTGATACCGGGGCCGGGGTAGGTGCCGTTCATCATCGAGTTCATGTCGTTGCCCACGGCATACAGCCCGGCAATGGGCGCGCCGCTGCGGTTCAGCACGTTGGCATGGGCGTCGGTGACCAGCCCGCGTGCCGAACCGAGGTCGCCGGTATGGATACGGATGGCGTAGAACGGCGCCTTGGTCAGCGGCGCCAGGCACGGGTTGGGCTGGCGCTGCGGGTCGCCCATGTAGCGGTTGTAACTGTTGCCGCCCTTGCCGAATTCGCGGTCGATGCCGTTACCGGCGTCGGCATTGAAGCGCTCCAGCGTTTGCTGCAAGGCCTGTGGATCGACACCGATGGCCTCGGCCAGGGCTGGTACGCTGGCAGCGCGCTGCAGGTAGCCGGCTGCGATCAGCGCCGAGTTGTCCACCGGCTTGGGCCGTGCCAGGCCCAGGCCATAACGGTTCATCGCCTCGGCGTCGCAGATCAGCCAGCAATGGCCCATAGCGTTGGCGAACATGCTCTGTACGAAGTGGTGGTACGAGTTGGCTTCGTTGACAAAACGATGCCCGGCCGGGCCGACCGCGATCACCCCGGGCTTGGCGCGGTCGGTGACCAGGTGCGGGAAGCGCTCGCGCTCGCCGTTGGCATGGCGCAATTCGGACACTGGCGCCCAGAAGAAATTGGCCGCCAGACCTTCGCCCTGTGCCGCCGCCACCGCCTCGCCGAGGCGCAGGGCAGCACCGTCGTTGGTTGGCGGGGACATGCTCAGGTGAGCTGCCGTGGCATCCGGCCGATAGCCCGCAGCCAGTTTGCCGGCGGCAAAACCACCCATGGCGCAGACCACCCCACCCCTGGCTTGCACCCTTAGCAGTCGGCCTTCGCGCTGTACGACTACGCCAGCTACCACACCGCGTTCTACGATCAACTCCTTTGCCTCGCTGCGCAGCCACAGTTCACAGCCGTCGGCAAAGGCGCTGCTGGCCAAGCGTGCGATCAGCGCGTTGCCGGTGGTCAGGCGGGTACCCCGTGGGTGGCGCAGGCGGTCCCGCGCATAACGTGCCATCAGTTTCAGGCAATGCCACAGCGAGGCGGGTGAGCGGCGCAGGTTGAGAAAGTGCTGGATGTCCACGCGGTTGACCATCATGCCGCCGAACAGCAGCATGCCGGGCGGTGGCATCTGCAGGTCCTTGAAGCGTGTGCCCAGGTGGCGACCGTCGTACTCGACCATCTCCAGGGCGCGGCCGAACTCGGTGGCACCGGGTTCGTCGGGGTAGTAGTCCGGTGAATGCGGGCGCAGGCCGTAGCGCAGTTCGGTGTTTTGCTCCAGCCAGCGCAGGGCCTGGTGACCCTGCTCGATGAAGGCCTCTACCAGCGCCGGGTTGTAACCTGTGCCAATGATCGTCTTCAGGTAGGTGCGCATGGCCTCGGCGGAGTCCTTGGCCCCAGCTGCCCGGGCCTGATCGCTGCCGTAGATCCACACCGCACCGCCGGAAATCGCCGAGGTGCCGCCGAAGCGTTCGGCCTTTTCTACCACCAGCACTTTCAGCCCGCGGCGGGCTGCCGTGGCGGCAGTGGCGAAGCCCCCGGCGCCGCTGCCGAGGACGACCAGGTCGAATACCGCTGGTTCGCTAGCGCTCATGGCTGCAAATCTCCAGCGGTGTGACGCCCATGAAGGCGCCGAGGTGGCCCAGTTGGGCGAAGGCCATTTGCGCACCCGTCTGGATCGGGCAGCCGCGCTCGCGCGCCTTTTGCAGCAGTGGGGTGATTTCTGGCGAGGTGACCACGTCGGCCACCAGCGTGGCGGCTTTCAGCGTCTCCAGCAGCGTCGCCGGCACAGGCAGTTCGCCGCTGTGGCCCATACCTACGGGGGAGGCGTTGACCACCAGGTCGAAGGCGTCCAGTGAGCCGAAAAGGCTGGCGATTTCCAGCTTGGGGAAGGCATTGCCGAGCACTTCACCCAGCACACCGACGCGTTCGCTGCTGGGGTCGCTCAGGGTGATGCTGGCGATGCCTGCTTCACCCAGCGCATAGGCGATCGCACTGCCGACCCCGCCACACCCCACGACCAGCGCGCGCTTGCCGGTGGCCACGAAGCCATGCTGGCGGGTGGCGCCGAGGAAGCCCGCGCCATCGACGTTGTCACCCACCAGGCGGCCGTCACCTTCGCGGCGGATCACGTTGACCGAGCCCAGGGCCTGGGCGCGCTCGCTGAGCCCGTCCAGCCGTGAGGCAAGGGCCTGCTTGTACGGCACGGTGACCACGCAGCCGCGCAGGTTGCGCCAGCCACGCAGGTTGTCGACAAAGGCGCCCAGCGCCGTTTCCTGCAGGTCGATGGGAAGCATCGCCAGGTCGCGTGCGTTGTTGGCGAACCAGGTGTTGAAGTTTTCCGGCGACTTCACCTGGGCGATGGGTGAACCGACGATGGCAACCAGTTCTGTCGAACCTCGGATCATGCTGACCTCCGTTATGGCTGTTGTTGTGGAGGCAAGCTTGGTGCGGGGCGGGTTAGCCGACAATGCGCTGATCGGGCATTTGCTGCGATAATCGCAGTCATCTGTCGGTAATCGCATTAAGCGCCCTTTTCAACGAGCCGAATTCATGTCCCAGCCCCAGATCCATCCCCGCGACCTCATCGCCGGCCTGCAGAAAGGCCTGGCGCTGATGCAACTGTTCAGTGCCGAGCAACCCCGCCTGAGCGTGCCCCAGGCGGCCAAATTGTCCGGCCTGACCCCCAGCGCTGCACGGCGCTTTCTGCTGACCCTGGTCCACGAAGGTTTTGCCGAAACCGACAACCGCCATTACTGGCTGACGCCCAAGGCCCTGCGCATCGGCCAGGCCTATGTTGATTCGGCGCAGTTGCCACGCATGCTGCGGCCGATCGTCGAGCAGGTTGCGCGCCAGACCCAGGAGCATGTGTCGGTGGGCAGCCGTGATGGCGACGAGATCATCCACCTGGTGCGCAGCCGGTACAGCCACATCGCTTCGATGTCGATCCGCCCGGGGTCACGGGTGCCGATGTACTGCACGGCCAGTGGCAGGGTCTGGCTGGCGTGGCTGGAGCAGGGGCAGCGCGAGGAGTACTTTGCGCGTAACCCCCTGAATGCGCTGACGCCTTACACCCAGACCGACAGGGCGCTGCTGGCGGCGGAGTTGCAGCAGGTGAGGACGCAGGGCTACAGCATCGTCGATCAGGAATACGAAATCGGCATGCGCGTGCTGGGCGTGCCGCTACTCGACCGCAGCGGCCAGCTGAAGGCGACCTTGACGATCACTACTCATGCTTCGCGTTTGAGCATCGACGAAATGCGCCTGCGCTACCTGGCGACGCTGTATGAGGCGCAGGCATTGCTCAAGCCGGTGCTGGATTAAGGCTGGCTCGCTTGCAAGCGGCTATCTGATCCCAGGCCGGTGCAGCGCGGTGTTGCAGTGCCTGCTTCAGATTCGCTTGCAGCGGGCATTCGTTGCTGGGCATGATCAAGCCTTCTCATACAGCAAAAGGATTGCCCGCATGCCTGCCTATCTTGCTGCGCAGAACGAATTGCTTGTAGGGAACGGCCTGGTGGTCGAGGCGCCCGCCGGGGAAGGGCCCTATGTCGTGGTGTTCGAGGACGACGAAGAAACCGGCTATTTCTATGCCCTGGATACCTCGGGCGCCGGCAACCCGATCCAGAATGCGCTGCACATCTACGACGTGGAGAGCGTTGCGGATCGGGACAAACCCTCGATAGTCAAGATTGCCTGGTCCGAGGACCACCGCAAGGCGCTGCTGCTGATCAACGACTACCCGCATGCGGTCTTCGACTTCGAAGCTAGGCAGGGGCATTGCCGTACCGGCTTCCCGCTGCCGATGGACAATGGCTGGTCGCACGCAGGCCATGAATGGGATGACAGCGCACTGCAGCATTTTGCCTGACCGTCTTTAAGGAGGGACTTGGCAACAACCTATCTGGATCAGGCACAAGGACGAGCGGCTCATGACGGAGCAAATGATCTACAGCGTCGAAGGCGAAAGCCAGGCATTGAAGCAAGCCGTGGCCAGCGCCCAGGCAACCTTCAAGTTCTTTTGGCGGGAAATGTCATGGGAGGCACGTCGCATCGTCAAGTGCCTCGACATGGCTGCCGTCAAGATGTCCTTCATGCTTGATCCGGATGACCCGGATATCCCCGTGGTCGAAAACATGTGGGTCAGCGATATCGACTTCGACGGTAAAACGATCACCGGCGTGTTGATGAACGAACCTCGCTGGGCTACAGCGTTCAAGGCCGGCGACCCGGTATCGCTGCCTTTTGCAGCACTCAACGACTGGATGTTCGTGCTTGATGGGCGCGTGTATGGTGGTTTCACCGTCGATGCGTTGCGCAGCAGCATGGCCGACGACGAGCGAGCCGGGCATGACGCGGCGTGGGGCCTGGACTTTGGCGAGCCAGGTTCCGTCGAACTGGTTCCCGCTGCAGAGGGGCAGGCGCCCTTGCGGCTTTCGCGGGCATTGAGCAGCGAGGCAGACCAGCAGCTGCTGGCGTATCTGGAACAAGGCGACCATCCAATGGCCTTGAACATGCGTGAAAAGTTGGAAGAGGCTTTGCAGCAGTACCCCGGCATGATCACCGACTTCGACGATGACGGCTGGCTGCTCCTGCATCGGGAAGTGCTGGCGGGAAACTACCCAGTGGTACAGGCACTGTTGCGCCACGGGGCCGATCCGCTGGCGGCCAACAGCATTGGCCAGACCTCGCAGGTACTGGCGCGTGAAGCCGGCTGGCCACGCATCGCGCGGTTGCTGCAAGGTGAGGGGGCCGATGAGCCTGAGCCGAGTGAGGCCAAAGGTTTTTCGTTGAGGCCTGTCGGGCTAGTGCTGGTCGCAGTCGCGCTTGCCTGGCTCTACTTCCTGGTCGTCGTTCCCGTGAATAGCGCCAGGGCAGGGCAGGCAGTGGAAGTGGCAGGCAAGTTGGATTTCATGGCTGCCGTTCTGATCCTGAGCTCCGGGGCCCTCTGCAGCAACGGCGCCGGGTACTTCAAGCTGCGCCAGCGCACACCGCAGTGGGGGGCGAGCCGGGCATTGGACATTGGCGCCATGCTGGCTGCGCTGCTGGTTGCCTGTGCATTGCATGATCAGGTTCAGCGCTACGTCATCGGTCACTAGTCGGTCTCAACCGCGACACGTTGGGGCTAGTTCCCTGCTTGAGTTGTGCGTCAATCTGCCATAGCCCTCAGGACTCCTTTCTCGCGCACCGACCGCGTGCTGCCAGCGATAACTCGCAGCGCAACTCGCAGTCACCGGTCGATTACGGCGCATTCCACCCGTAAGAAGGGGAACAGTTCGTCTGGATTACGGCATTCGCTGTTCAGCTTCACGCGTGCGGCTTCGGCGAGCGACTTGGTTGCGTAGCTTGGCTTTAGCCGTAATTTCTCCTGGTTGTCGTAGATGTCGTAGCCACCTGACACGGTTGCAGCATAAAACCGGGATCCGGAATGAAAGGATTGTTTTTCGACTGGCACAGCTGGAACGATAACAAATCTCGTTTGCATGATTCGTGCCTCCCCAGGCAGATACCTTAGTATTAGCCTGAAGAGCGGGAGTCATCAATATGACTCATCGGGACGATTCAATGACGCGGCGTGTCACTGGCGTGCATCAGGCCTTCGTCGCCGGGGGCCGGCAAGCGGCCCCGGTTTTGTCCGGCTCTCATTTGACAGTGATTGGCGCGCTCACACTCTGGCCCAGTGCCGACTTCACGGTGATCGTCGCGGATGATGTCTGCCATCGCAGATGTACTTGCATTTAACATATGCAAATCCGTATATTCGGCTTTCCATATGTTTTGGTGCCGCCATGATTTCCCCACCTGATGTTTTCAAGAGCCTCTCTGACGAGACCCGTGTTCGTGCCACCCTGCTGATCGCCAGCCTGGGAGAGCTCTGCGTCTGTGAACTCATGTGCGCGCTGGACGACAGCCAGCCCAAGGTCAGTCGCCATCTGGCGCAGTTGCGCAGCAACGGCATGCTGCTGGATCGCCGCCAGGGTCAGTGGGTGTATTACCGCCTCAATCCAGAGCTACCGGCGTGGGTACACGAGATGCTGCAAGTCACCTTGCAGGCCAATTCACAGTGGTTGGCAGACAACACCCTTCGGCTGAAAAACATGGATGGCCGCCCCGTCCGTGATGCTGCCTGCTGCTGATATCACCGAGCGAGATTCTCATGCTGGTAGCTGTTGCTGTCTTTGTCTTCACCCTCACGCTGGTCATCTGGCAGCCCAAAGGGCTTGGGGTCGGCTGGAGCGCCGCACTGGGTGCAATTATTGCGCTGTCGGTCGGTGCAGTGTCCTTGCACGACATTCCAACCGTCTGGGCCATTGTCTGGAACGCCACTGCAACCTTTATCGCGGTGATCATCATCAGCCTGCTGCTGGATGAGGCTGGTTTCTTCGAGTGGGCCGCCCTGCATGTAGCGCGATGGGCAAACGGCAGTGGCTACCGGCTGTTCGCCTTCTGCGTGCTGCTCGGTGCTGCCGTCTCGGCACTGTTCGCCAACGACGGTGCGGCGCTGATTCTCACGCCCATCGTCATGTCGATGTTGATGGCGTTGCGTTTTACGCCCACCGCGACGCTGGCCTTTGTCATGGCTGCTGGCTTCATTGCCGATACGGCGAGCCTGCCGCTGGTGGTCTCCAACCTGGTCAACATCGTCTCGGCTGACTACTTCGGCCTGGGCTTTGCTGAATACGCCTCGGTGATGGTGCCGGTGAATCTCGCCAGCGTGGCGGCCACCCTGGTGGTGCTGTTGCTGTTTTTCCGTCGTGACATCCCCAGGCAGTACGCACTCGATGTATTGAAGAGGCCGAGCGAGGCGATTCACGACCGCGCCACCTTCAAGGTCGGTGGCTGGGTGCTGGTGGTGTTGCTGGCAGGCTTGTTCGCGCTCGAACCGCTCGGTATCCCGATCAGTGCGGTGGCCGCCGCTTGTGCAGCAGTGCTCTTTACCGTCGCCGCGCGCGGCCACCGCATCGCTACCCGTCGAGTGCTGCGCGAAGCACCTTGGCAGGTAGTGATTTTCTCCCTCGGGATGTATCTGGTGGTGTACGGCCTGAAAAACGCCGGTCTCACCGACATGCTCACCCAGCTGCTCGACTGGCTTGCACAGCAAGGGCTGTGGAGCGCCGCCCTTGGCACTGGTCTTGTCTCTGCGCTGCTGTCCTCGGTGATGAACAACATGCCCAGCGTACTGGTCGGCGCTTTGTCGATCCAGGCCAGCGGCGCAGAGGGCCTGGTCCGTGAAGCGATGATCTACGCCAACGTCATCGGCTGCGACCTGGGCCCGAAAATCACCCCGATTGGCAGCCTCGCCACACTGCTGTGGCTGCACGTACTGGAGCGCAAAGGTATGCGCATCACCTGGGGTTACTACTTCAGGGTCGGCATTGTGCTGACCTTACCGGTTTTGCTGATCACCCTTTCGGCCCTGGCACTGCGCCTGAGCCTCTGACGTCCGCGACCAAGCGGAGGAGCCCGACATGCGAGTCCTGTTCATGTGCACGGCCAACAGCTGCCGCAGCATACTTTCCGAAGCGCTGTTCAACCACTTGGCCCCGGCAGGCTTCCAGGCCATCAGTTCTGGCAGTTTCCCCAAGGGCCAGGTATTGCCTCGTAGCCTGAGTACGCTCCGTCAGGCCGGTATATCAACCGAAGGCCTGAGCAGCAAGGGTAACGATGCGTTCGAAGGCAGCCCGCCGGATATCGTCATCACCGTTTGCGACAAGGCGGCCGGCGAAGCCTGCCCGGTGTACTTCGGCCCCGCGCTGAAGTCGCATTGGGGGCTGGAAGACCCGTCCGATGTCGTCGGTGACGAAGCATCGGTCGACGCGGCTTTCCATACCACGTTGGCCCACATCGAATCGCGTTGCCGAGCCTTCTTCACACTGCCTTTCGATAGCCTCGACCGTGATCAGCTCAAGCGCGAGCTGGATCGCATCGGCACGCTCTGAGCTGGAGGAAAAGATGTCCGAGCCACTGCCCAATCTCGACCTCGCGCTGTTCGACACGCCGCCTGCGGCGCCCCGTTCCAGCGAGCACAAACCACGCATCCTGTTGCTGTATGGATCAACCCGCGAACGCTCTTTCAGTCGCTTGCTGGTGGAAGAAGCCGCACGCCTGCTGGAACACTTCGGCGCCCAGACCCGCATCTTCAACCCGTCCGGCCTGCCGCTGCCGGACGATGTACCGGTCGAGCACCCCAAGGTGCAGGAACTTCGCGATCTGATGCAGTGGTCGGAAGGCCAGGTCTGGTGCTCGCCTGAGCGCCACGGCGCGATGTCTGCGGTGTTCAAGGCGCAGATCGACTGGGTCCCCCTGGCGCTCGGTGCGGTTCGCCCGACCCAAGGTAAAACCCTGGCGGTAATGCAGGTGTGTGGCGGCTCGCAGTCGTTCAATGTGGTCAACCAACTGCGCGTGCTTGGCCGCTGGATGCGCATGTTCACCATCCCGAACCAGTCTTCGGTACCCAAAGCCTACCTGGAGTTCGACGATGCCGGACGCATGAAGCCTTCGCCGTTCTATGATCGCGTGGTTGATGTGATGGAAGAGCTGGTGAAGTTCACCGTTCTGCTGCGTGACAGCAAGGAATTCCTGGTAGATCGCTATTCGGAACGCAAGGAAAGTGCCGAGCAACTAACTGCCCGAGTCAACCAGCGCTCGATCTGAGGCCATGCCCAGGGACTTTGCTTTGGGTCGGTAGTAGCCATTTGCAGACGCCAGCTATCGACCAAAAGCGGACACTAAAAGGTGGCTGGTTTCGAAAGCGCGACGCGTACTCTGTGGGAGCGGGTTTACCCGCGAAGCAGGCGCCGCGGTGGATGGCACCGGCTGTGCCGGTGTTCGCGGGTAAACCCGCTCCCACAGCTCCGTGCAAATCAGAAAGTCATGTGGGAGCGAGATCGCGCAAGGTCTGAAAAAATGAGCAGGTCTATCGCTTTCGCAATGGCAGCTACGGGTGAAGTGCAATCGTCTTGCTACTGGCAGTCCAGCCGTGGGCGCTTCGTGGCGACCACTTTCCAGATAGGCATGCCATCAGAAGAGGGCGTGCGCGTCGCCCCTTCCTTTCACCCGTGGACCTTTACCCGTCAGCCAGCTTGCGCCGCCAGGCTGTTGCTGACGTTGCGCCCCAGCACCAGTACCGTGACAAAACCGCAACCCACCAGGGCAGTGGCCAGGCTCAGCAGCACCGAGCTGCCCAGCTGGTCGACGATGCGCCCGCCAAAGAACGAGCCCAGCGCGATGATGACCTGGAACATCGCCACGAACAGCGGCATGCCGCGCTCCACATCCTTGGGCGCCACCACGAACATCCAGATGCTGGAGCAGGCCGGGAACGCGCCAAAGGCGAAGCCCCACAGCGCGATCAGCATTGCCGCGCCAGTCAGGCCGGTGGCGAAATAGGGGAACAGGGCGGTGCTGACACCGATCATCACCGCCACCAGCATCAGCGTGTGGCGCACGCTCTGGTTCGCGGCGTAACCGGCGAACAGGTTGCCGACCACCCCGGCCACGCCGTAGAGCAGCAACAGCGAGCCAATGGTCTGCCCATCGAAGCCGGAACTCTGCTTGAAGAACGGCGCGACATAGGTATACGCGGCAAAGTGCGCCAGGCCGATCAGCAGGACGGCGATCAGGCCAACCCGGGCTTGCGGGTTGATGAACAGCGCCGGCAGGTCACGGATGTGAATGGCTTTGTCCGGGTTGAGCCGCGGCAGCAAGAACAGCTGCGCCAACAGTACCGGCACGCCGAGCAGTGCGGTGGCCAGGAAGGTCATGCGCCAGCCCATAAGGCCGCTCAGCCAGGTACCCACGGGCACGCCCAGCACCGTCGCCAGGGTCACACCGGCCATGATGATCGACGTGGCCCGGGCCACGCTCACACCCTTGGGTGCCAGGCGGCCGCTAAGGGCGATGGCGGTGGCCCAGAAACCGCCGATGCTGATGCCCAGCAGCACGCGGCCGAACAGCAGCAGGCTGAAGTCGCTGGCGTAGGCCACCACCGAGTTGGCGATGATCATGACCAGCGTCAGGCCGATCAGCAAAAAGCGCCGGTCCATGGCACCGATACCCACCGACAGCAGCGGCGCGGCGAGGGCGGCCATGATGCCGGGCAGGGTCACCATCAACCCGGCATGGCCCGCGCTGATGCCCAGGTCACTGGCGACATCGTTGAGCACGCCCACCGGCAGAAACTCGCTGGTGACCAGGGCGAAGGCGCCCACCGCGACCGAAAGAATCGCCAGCCATTGCTGTTTGACGCTTTGTTGATCATGTTCGGGAAGGCCATGGGAGGCCTGACTGACGCTTGGCATGTTCCTGATTCCAAGGTGATGTCGCCTGTTGCAAGCGAGGGGGAGGGAAAATTGAAGGCGATTATAAAAGCCAGCACTGGCGAGTCGACAGGCGAGCCGCTCGATAGTAATCATCAGTGTGATCGATGGAACGCGCCGGGTAGAGCGCCCGCTGAAGGCGGCGCGAGTTTGTATCACAGCGTATCCAGCGGCGCTGCGGATACGTTGTGATTTGATACGGCAGGGATCGTGACACAAGCCAGGTACGTTGCGGGCTTTAAATGGGCTCCATCGAAGCGAAGCAGTAACGCCTCGGTTCAAAACCCATTGAAGCCCGGAGAGCATCACCATGAACCGCAAAGCCGTCTACGCCGCCTGCCTGTTTGCCGCCTTGAACGTCTGCACCCTGGCCGCCCGTGCCGAAGCCGCCGACAATGTCCGCAACTACACCTATGGCACCCAGCTGGACATCAAGAAAGTGCTGTCGACCAGCCAGGATGCAACGCCGACCTGCGCAGTGGTCAATGCCCGGCTTACCTACCTCGACTCGCACGAGCAGACCCAGGTGCTGAACTACCGCACCCTCGGTGACCACTGCATCGGTGAAAACTGAAAAACGGCCACCCATCCCGCCTGAACAGAGAGGAGCATGGTCATGAACTGGTAAGACAGATTACCTGAATGCCTGACCCGGGGCCCCCTGCACACTTGCAGTGGGCCCCGACAGCTATGCTGCAATGCGCACCAGCTCGGCGACCGGACATGCCTGTCATGGCGGTGGCGTGAGGGCTATTCCAGCGCCTCGGCCACCCCCTGATCCTCACCCAGGAAGCCGCCGCTCTGGTGCTGCCAGAGCCGCGCATAGGTACCGTTCTTCGCCAGCAGTTCGTTGTGAGTACCTTGCTCGATAATGCGCCCCTCATCCATCACGATCAGCCGGTCCATGGCGGCGATGGTGGAGAGCCGGTGGGCGATGGCGATTACCGTCTTGCCCTGCATCATCTCGTCGAGGCTCTCCTGGATGGCCACCTCCACCTCCGAATCCAGCGCACTGGTGGCCTCGTCCAGCAGCAGGATCGGGGCGTTCTTGAGCATCACCCGGGCGATGGCGATACGTTGCCGCTGGCCGCCCGAAAGCTTGATACCGCGCTCGCCCACCAGGGTGTCGTAACCGCTATGGCCATCACGGTCGCTGAGCTGGCGGATGAAGCCGTCGGCCTGGGCGTTGGCCGCGGCGCGCTGGATTTGCGCCTCGCTCGCCTCGGGGCGGCCGTAGGCGATGTTGTCGCGGATCGAGCGGTGCAGCAGCGAGGTGTCCTGGCTGACCATGCCGATGGCGCTGCGCAGGCTGTCCTGGGTGACGTGGGCGATGTTCTGCCCATCGATGCGGATTTCGCCACGGTCCACGTCATAGAAACGCAGCAACAGGTTGATCAGCGTCGACTTGCCCGCACCGGAGCGGCCCACCAGGCCGACCTTTTCGCCAGGGCGGATATTCAGGCTCAGGCCATCGAGCACCTGGCGTTCGCCGTTGTAGTTGAAACTGACGTTGTCGAAGGTCACGGCACCGCCGCGGGTTTCCAGCACGCCGGCATTCGGCGCGTCCTGCACCTTGGGCCCGCGGGTGAGGGTGGCCATGCCGTCCTGCACGGTGCCGATGTTTTCGAACAGCGAGGTCATCTGCCACATGATCCAGTGCGACATGCCGTTGATGCGCAGGGCCATGGCCGTGATCGCGGCCACCGCACCGGTACCGACCTGGCCCTGGTGCCACAGCCACAGGGCGTAGCCGCCGGCCCCGAAAATCAGCCCGACCACCAGCGCCTGGTTGACGATCTCGAACTGGCTTACCAGGCGCATCTGGCGAAAGCCGGTCTGCTTGAAGTCTTCCATCGCCGCACGGGCGAAGTGCGCCTCGCGTCTGGAGTGTGAAAACAGCTTCACGGTGGTGATGTTGGTGTAGGCGTCGGAAACCCGCCCGGTCATCGACGAGCGCGCATGCGCCTGTTCCTGGCCGACCTTGCCCAGGCGCGGCACGAAATACAGCATGGCCAGGCCGAACAACGCGAGCCAGGCAATAAACGGCAGCATCAGCTTGGCGGCGAAACCGCCGGCCAGGGCGATGATGGCGATGAAGTACACGCCGATGCCCGGGGCGATCTCGATCACTGTGAACAGCACTTCACGCACAGCCAGTGCAGTCTGCATCACCTTGGTAGTGACCCGGCCGGAAAACTCGTCGGAAAAGAACGACAGGCTCTGGCGCAGCATCAGCCGGTGGAAGTCCCAGCGCAGGCGCAGCGGCAGGTTGATTGCCAGCACCTGGTGCTGCATCAGCGTGCGCAGGCCAACCAGCACGATGCTGGCGACCAGCAGCAGGCCCACGCCCCACAAAACGCGGCTTTCTTCGGCGCTCACACCACCGCCGGCCTGCCAGTTGGAGAGCAGGTCCACCACTTGGCCGAGGAAGGAAAACAGCCACGCTTCGTAGATCGATAGCCCGGCGCTGAACAGTGCCAGCGCCAGGATGTAGCCGCGGGCGCCGCGGGTGCAGGCCCACAGAAAACGCAGCAGGCCGACTGGGGGCGGTGGTACTTCGTCGGGCGGGAAGGGGTCGAGCCAGCGTTCGAAGGCACGGAACATGGGGGTCTCCGGGGTTTACTCGTCAGCAACAACCATACAGGTTGTCGTGGGATTGCGTGAAGGCCACCGGGTGCCTGCCGGGGGATTTGCAGCGCCTGTGAGATCGAGCGCCGCCCGCGCGGCGCATCGCGGATGAATCCGCTCCTACATTTTTTTCGGGCCAATTATTCCTGTGAGGTTATCGCTGTCCGCCT
>NZ_QLTL01000024.1:0-76221 GCF_003269045.1 Pseudomonas sp. URMO17WK12:I7
CCGAAGTCTGTGCAGTACCTGTGGGAGCGGGTTTACCCGCGAAGAGGCCGGTACAGGCGGTATAAATGAAAACGCCCCGAACCAGTCGGGGCGTTTCACTTGCAGCAGCAGTGTCTTACTTGCCTTCCCAGCGCTTGAGCACCAGGGTGGCGTTGGTGCCGCCGAAGCCGAAGCTGTTGCTCATGACCGTGTCGATCTTGGCGTTTTCTTCGGTTTTGCGCAGTACCGGCAGGTCGGCGACTTCCGGGTCCAGCTCGTCGATGTTGGCGGAGCCAGCGATGAAGTTGTTTTCCATCATCAGCAGGCAGTAGATCGCCTCGTGCACACCAGCGGCGCCCAGCGAGTGGCCCGACAGGCTCTTGGTCGAGCTGATCTTCGGTGCCTTGTCGCCAAACACTTCGCGAACGCCCTTCATCTCGGCAACGTCACCGACCGGCGTCGAGGTCCCGTGAGTGTTCAGGTAGTCGATCGGGGTGTCGACAGTGGACAGTGCCTGCTGCATGCAGCGGATGGCACCTTCACCGCTCGGTGCGACCATGTCGTAGCCGTCGGAGGTTGCACCGTAGCCGACGATTTCGGCGTAGATCTTGGCGCCGCGGGCCAGGGCGTGTTCCAGCTCCTCGACCACGACCATGCCGCCGCCGCCCGCGATGACGAAACCGTCACGGTCAGCGTCGTAGGCGCGCGAAGCCAGTTCAGGGGTTTCGTTGCGCTTGGTCGACAGGGCGCCCATGGCATCGAACAGGAACGACTGGCTCCAGTGCTCTTCTTCACCACCGCCGGCGAAGACGATGTCCTGCTTGCCCCACTGGATCTGCTCCAGGGCGGTGCCGATGCAGTGCGCGGAAGTGGCGCAGGCCGACGAGATCGAGTAGTTGATGCCCTTGATCTTGAACGGGGTGGCCAGGCATGCCGAAACGGTGCTGCCCATGGTGCGGGTGACGCGGTATGGGCCGACGCGCTTGACGCCTTTTTCGCGCAGGGTGTCCAGCGCTTCCATCTGGTTCAGGGTCGAGGCGCCGCCGGAGCCGGCAACCAGGCCGGTACGCGGGTTGGACACCTGCTCTTCGGTCAGGCCGGAGTCCTTGATCGCGTCCTGCATCGCCAGGTAGGCGTAGGCAGCAGCGTGGCCGACGAAGCGGTAGACCTTGCGGTCGATCAGTTCTTCGAGGTTGAGGTCGATGGACCCGGAAACCTGGCTACGCAGCCCCATTTCCTTGTATTCCGGGTTGTAACGGATACCCGGACGGCTGTTGCGCAGGTTTTCGGTGACGGTAGCTTTGTCATTGCCCAGGCACGATACGATGCCCAGACCAGTGATAACGACGCGGCGCATGCGAATAACCCTTAGAAATTGTCAGTGGAGGTGAACACGCCGACCCGCAGGGCTTCGGCGGTGTAGATCTCGCGACCGTCGACGCTGACCGAGCCATCGGCGATGGCCATGTTCAGCTTACCCTTCAGGACGCGCTTGATGTGAATGTTGTAGGTGACTTTCTTGGCGGTAGGCAGCACCTGGCCGAAGAATTTCACTTCCCCCGACCCCAGCGCACGGCCACGGCCCGGCAGGCCTTGCCAGCCGAGGAAGAAGCCGACCAGCTGCCACATGGCGTCGAGGCCCAGGCAGCCTGGCATCACCGGGTCGCCTTCGAAGTGGCAGGCGAAGAACCACAGGTCCGGGGTGATATCCAGCTCGGCGACCAACTCACCTTTGCCGTACTTGCCGCCTTCTTCGCTGATATGGGTGATGCGATCGACCATCAGCATGTTCGGCGCGGGCAGTTGCGCATTACCTGGGCCGAACAGCTCACCGCGACTGCAGCGCAGCAGGTCTTCCCGAGTAAAGGCGTGTTGTTTGGTCATGCGAGCTCCTCAATAACCCCCTGTGGCAGGGGATGAATCTTCCCGGCCGACCCTTCTTGCTTCTGGGACGGCAGCCTACAGGTAGACTATTGCGTTGTGGTGAAAGTCACAGCGCACCTGGTGAAAGAAGTACAGGTGTGCACTGAAACGTCTATTTTCAGGTCCGAACAAGGTCCTGTCCAGTACTTAAGACTGCCGCACTTTAGCATTTATCGCCAGTCGCCGCTGTGCGGCCTGGTAACCAGCGCTGCAATACCCGCTGCAACTCGGTGCGGCGGAACGGTTTGCTCAGGTAATCGTTCATGCCGGCGGCCATGCAACGCTCGCGGTCGCCCTGCAAGGCATTGGCCGTCAGGGCGATGATCGGCAATTGGCCGCAGGCCGGCAACAGGCGGATACGCCGGGTGGCTTCGTAGCCATCCACTTGGGGCAGGCGGCAATCCATCAGCACTGCGGCAAACGGCTGCTGCCTTACCTGTTCCACTGCCTGTAGCCCGTCGTGGGCCACGCTGACGTCCATCCCCAGGCTACGTAACATGGCTTCGATGACGCTTTGATTGACCGGATTGTCTTCCACCAGCAGGATGCGCTTACCCACCTCAAGTGGCGCAATGCCCCCAGAGGCACCGGGCCGCGTTGCCGGCGTATCGATAGCCAGGGGCAGCGGCATTTCCAGGGTAAAGGTCGAGCCCAGCCCTTCGCGGCTTTCACCGCGCAGCTTGCCGCCCATGCGTTCGGCCAAGGTGCGGGCGATCGACAGGCCCAGGCCGGTGCCGCCATAGCGCCGCGAGATCGAGCTGTCAGCCTGCTGGAAGGCCACGAACATCATTTCCAGGCGTTCGCTGTCGATGCCGATGCCGGTGTCGCGCACGCTGCAGGTAAACCACAGCAATTGCCGGTCGAGCGGCTGCCAGCGTGCCTCGACCTGTACCTGGCCACGCTCGGTGAACTTCAGGGCGTTGCCGATCAGGTTGAGCAGGATCTGGCGAATCCGCGTCGGGTCACCAACCACCTGGGGCTGTGCGCCATCCGCTGGTAACTGCAGGTGCAGTTCCAGGCCGCGTTGCTGGGCGCTGTGCTGGAACGACTGCACGCTGCTGGTGATCAGCTCGCCCAGGTTGAAGTCGATGTGCTCGAGCTCCAGCGTGGTGCGTTCGATCCGCGAGAAGTCGAGAATGTCATTGATGACCTTCAGCAAATGCCCGGTGGACTCGCTGGCCACAGCCGTGTAATCGGCCTGTTCGCTGGTCAGCTGGGTGGTTTCCAGCAGTTGCAGCATGCCCAGCACGCCGTTCATGGGGGTGCGCAGTTCGTGGCTCATCATCGCCAGGAACTCCGACTTGGCGCCGTTGGCCTGTTCGGCTTCCTCACGTGCCTGGATCAACTGGGCGATGGCCTGCTTCTGTTCGGCGCTGGCCTGGTCCAGGGCGTTTGCCAGGTTGTTGATATGGCGCGCCAGGTGGCCCAGCTCGCTGTCGTCGACCACCGGCAGTGGCGCGTTGTATTCACCCTGCTGGATAGCCTTCACCGCATGGCTCATGTCGCTGATCGGTTTGGCCAGGCTCATGGCCAGACGACGGGCGAGGAGGAAGGTGAACAGCAACGCGAACAGCGCCAGGATGCCTGCCTTGATCACGATCTCCTGCTGGCGCTGACTGAACGCATCGTCGGACATGCCGACGATCACTCGGCCCAGGTAATCGTCGCCGATGGCCGGTGTTGGCGCTTTGCCCTGTTGCAGGAAGTCGCTGTCCAGGCGGATCTGCTGCAGGCGAATCGGCGCCTGGAACACCTCCACCTGCTGCGCACGGTTGTTGCTCTCGTCCTGCTGCTCGACGTACACCAATATATGGTTGCGGCTGTCTTGCACCTCGAGGAAGCGCACGTGGGGGATGCTCAGGGTGGCACGCATCAGGCCTTCGAGTACTTCATTGTTACCGGATATGACCCCGTACTCGGAGGCGGGCGCCAGCTGGTTGGCAATCAGTTGCCCGGTGTGGTTCAGCTCCTGGCGCAAATCCTGGATCCGCACGAAGGTGAAGAAGCTGATCAACAGCAAGGTCAGCAACAGCGCCGGGCCCAGGCTGATGATCTGGGTGCGGGTGTGGATGTCCCAGCTCAGGCGTTTGCTCATGGGGTGGGTTCTCCTGCGGCCAGGGCCTTGGCAGTGGCGTTCGGATCGATCGGTTCAAGGCCCAGGGCGCGTGCCACCTGCTGGTTGCCGCTGACGCCGTAGTGCGCCGGGTACAGGCTGCGCGGCCAGCGCGCCGGTGATTGGTCGAGCAACTGGTCCAGCACAGCCAGCCAGTCATCCTGGTCGCTGTAGGTGCTGGCCAGGGCGCCGGCACGGACGAAGCCGGCATTCGGGCCGATCAGTGCCATTTGCCGGCCATAGCTGCTGAGCAGCAGGTTCTTTGCCGTTTTCGGGTTGTATAGCTCGGGGTCGTCGAGGGCGAGCAGCACGTCGCTGTTGCCCAGCAGGTGCTGCAAGGGGCGGCTGTCGCGCTGGTCCGGCCAGTCCTGGGCGACGATTTCCAGGCCCAGCGGGCGTGCCGCCTGGCGCAGTTCGTCGAGCAGAAAATGGCTGTGCTCACCGTACAGCACGCCAATGCGCCGGGCTTGGGGTAACAGGTAGCGGGCCAGGCGCAGTTGCCGGGCCATGGGCGGGTCGCTCCACAGCAGGGTCAGGTACGCGGGGCGCGACTTTCCCAGGCGTTGTTCAGCCTGTACTCGGCTGATGCGCATGGCCAAGGCAGGCGGCCCATTGCTTTCAGCCAGGCGCCACTCCAGTGCGGCGTTGTCGAGCAGCACCAGGCGCACGTCAGCCTTGAGCTGGCCTGGCCGGGCCAGCTCGGCGACGCTCTGGAAGCGCACCTGGTCATGGCTGCGGCGGGCTTGCAGCGCTTCGACGAAGCTGCGCACGCCTGGCTGGTCTTCGCCGCCGACCAGCAGGATTTCGCTGGCGGACAGCGAACCCAGCGGCCACAGGCAGAACAGCAGCAGGCGCAGCAGCCGGGCCATCAGAACTCCAGCTCCGCGCTGACGCTCAGGCGGTGGCGGCTGTCATAACGGTTCTGAATCGATGTGGTCGGTTCGTCGTTCAGGCGTTGCTGCCAGAGCGCGGCCAGTTCCAGGTTGCTGCCTTCGATGCGAAAACGCTTGGCCACGCGCAGGTCGAGGCGCTCGTAACGGTACTGGTTGAGCGCATCGTCGCCGTAGTAGAACAGCGCGCTGGACCAGCCTTCGCCCCATTCGCGCATCCACCCGGCCGAACCACTGTTGCGGGCGGTGTTGGCGCTGTCGGCGGGGTTGCTGGCCCAGGCATCGACATAGGCATAGGTCAGGCGCAGGCGATCGCGTGGCGCCAGGTGCCAGTCGAACTGTGCTTCGCTGCCGGTAAAGCGGGCCTTGTTGGCGTTGCTGGCGATGTACTGATTGTTCTTCAGGGGCTCGCTGATCATTCCGGTGATCTCGTCATAGAACACCTTCACATCCATGTTCAGGTCGATGTCGCTGAAGTAGCCGTTGTAACCCAGCTCGCGCGAGCGCATGCGCTCCTGATCGAGGTCGCCCGGGCCGCGCGTCTTGACGAAGTATTCGGCATTGCGCTGGCCGAACGCTGCGGGGTTCAGGTTCTTGACCGTGTAGCTCCAGTTGACGTTGTTCTCGAACATGTCCGGCGAGCGCACGGCCTCGGAGTACACCGCGCGCAGGCCGTGGCGTGGCGTGATCAGGTAGTTGACCGCCATGCGCGGGGTCAGCGAGCTGCCGGAAAGGCGCGAATCCTCGAGCATCGCACCACCCTGGAGAATCCAGTGCTCATCGGCGCGCCATTCCAACTGGCCGAACAGGCGCCAGGTCTGGTCGTCGATGCTGCCGTTGAAGTAAGTCTGCGAATCGGCGCGATCATAGCGGTAGTTCATGCCGCTGAGCAGGCGCACGCTGTCGGTCAGGCTCAGGGTGTCCTGGATTTCCAGGTCGTAGCGGGTTTCTCGGGTGCTCTGGTCGACATCGCCACACACCACGTTCTTGCCACCCTGGTTGTTCCACTGGTCTTTGATCGCATCGACCAGCGCCTGTTCTTCGGGGTTGCTGCTGCTCGGCGGGTTGTTCGCCCCACGGGCGACCTTTTCGGCGAAGTCGGGGTTCATCTGCCACAAGCGGGTCAGCTCGGGGCTGAACGACAGCGCCGCATCGCAGGCGCGCCAGACCTGCTGACGGTCGAAATGCTGCGCCGAGCCCTGCACATACAGGCTGTGCTCGGGGTTGAAATCGATGTTCCAGCGTACTGAGCCGGCGTAGTCCTTGGCGTTGACGTCGGCGTTGTCACCGGTCTGGGTGACGTAGGGGAATACCGGCTGATACGTATACGGCCGCTGGTTGCTGCCTTCTTTGGCCGCCAGTTGCCATTCCAGGGTCTGGTCCGGTGCCAGGACGTGGCTGACACTGAGGTTGAAGCGGTTCAGGCGGCGGCTGTCGCGGTAGTCCTGGCCGAACTGGTTTTCGTCGAAGCCGTCGTCCTGCTGGCCGGACACCGACAGGCGCAGGTCGCCACCGTCCCAGCCGAAACCGTGGCTGAGGTAGTAGTCGTTGATGCCGTCCTGGCCGCGGGTCAGTTTCATCCGTGTACCGTGGCTGTCGGCCGGGTTGCGGGTGAGGATGTTGACCACCGCCATCAGTGCGTTGGCGCCATAGCTGACGGTGTTGGGGCCGCGGAATACCTCGATGCGCTCGATGTCCTCGATGGCCACCGGGATGTCGCTCCAGTCGACCGTGGCCAGGCCGGCACGGTATACCGAGCGGCCGTCGATCAGTACCTGCATGCGCCGTGCTTCGTTGACGTTGCTGCCGTGGTAGTTGACGGTCGGCTGGTTGCCGGCGCCATAGCCGATCATCATCCCGGGTACCAGGCGCAGCAATTCGGGGATGTCGCGGGCGCCGCTGGCGCGGATCAGTTCGTTATCAAGCACGGTCATGCTGCCGGGCACCGCCGCCGGGGATTGTTTCAGGCGCGTGGCGGTCAGAACCTGCGGCAGGTCCGTGTTGTCGATGAACATGTCGTCGGCCATGGCCGAGCCACCGAGCAATGCGGTCAGCAGCAACAGGCGAGGGTAGGGGGGCGGGCCAGGGAACACAGGACAGCCTTGTCTCAGAGTTGAAACAGGCATGGTAACTGACCGGGAAGGTTTTGCCAGTGGCCTGGGTTCGAATTGCCTGCGCGCGATCACACAGGCACCAGAAATACCATGGCGAACCCGAATCAGCCCCGGCACTGGCTCTGTAGCAGGCGCGCCGTATAATGGCTTGGTCGCCACTTAACTTATGGCTTTAACGGATTGAATATGACTGAACAGCACCCTGTTGCAGTTCTGGGAGGCGGCAGCTTCGGCACCGCCGTGGCGAACCTGCTGGCCGAGAATGGCGTGCCGGTGCGCCAATGGATGCGCGACCCTGAGCAGGCCGAGGCGATGCGGGTCAACCGCGAGAACCCGCGCTACCTCAAGGGCATCCGCCTTCAGGACGGTGTCGAGCCGGTCAACGACCTGCTGGCCACCTTGCAAGCCAGCGACCTGATCTTTGTCGCGTTGCCGTCGAGTGCCCTGCGCAGCGTATTGGCGCCGCATGCCGAATTGCTGCGCGGCAAGTACCTGGTCAGCCTGACCAAGGGCATTGAAGCGCAGAGCTTCAAGCTGATGAGCCAGATCCTTGAAGAAATCGCGCCTGAGGCCCGCATTGGCGTGCTGTCCGGCCCCAACCTGGCCCGCGAGATTGCCGAGCACGCGCTGACCGCCACCGTGGTCGCCAGTGAGGACGAGCAATTGTGCCAGCGGGTGCAGGCTGTGCTGCACGGGCGCACCTTCCGCGTCTATGCCAGCAGCGACCGCTTCGGCGTCGAACTGGGCGGTGCACTGAAGAACGTCTACGCGATCATTGCCGGCATGGCCGTCGCCCTGGGCATGGGCGAGAATACCAAGAGCATGCTGATCACCCGTGCGCTGGCCGAGATGACCCGCTTTGCTGTGAGCCAGGGCGCCAACCCCATGACCTTCCTCGGCCTTGCCGGTGTCGGTGACCTGATCGTCACCTGCTCATCGCCCAAAAGCCGCAACTATCAAGTCGGCCACGCACTGGGCCAGGGCCTGAGCCTGGAACAGGCGGTCAGCCGCCTGGGCGAAGTGGCCGAAGGGGTCAATACGCTCAAGGTGCTCAAGGCCAAGGCCCAGGAAGTGCAGGTCTACATGCCGCTGGTGGCCGGCCTGCACGCCATCCTGTTCGAAGGCCGCACACTGAACCAGGTGATCGAGCACCTGATGCGCGCCGAGCCGAAGACCGACGTCGATTTCATTTCCATCAGTGGTTTCAATTGAGCGAAGGAGCAGCACATGAACGATACACCCGAGCGCGCCCAGCGCGAGTCGATCATCCTGCGGGTGCTGTGGATGCTGGTGTTCCTGGTGGTCTGGCAACTGGCCGAGCTGCTGCTCGGCGGCCTGGTGCTGGTGCAACTGATCTATCGCCTGGTCTATGGCGCACCGAGCGCCAGCCTGATGAACTTCGGTGACAGCCTCAGCCAGTACCTGGCGCAGATCGGCCGCTTCGGCACTTTCCATACTGACCAGAAACCCTGGCCGTTCGCCGATTGGCCGGCAGCACGTGCACCGGAAGGCGAGGCGCCCCACGCCGTGGCCCCGGCCGCGCACCCGGTGCGCGACGAGGAGCCCAAGCTGTGAAGCTGTGGGTGCTGCGCCATGGCGAGGCGGAACCGCGCGCCAACACCGACGCCGAGCGGCGCCTGACCGGCCATGGCCGCGAGCAGGTGCTGCACAGTGCTGCGCGGCTGCTTGGCCAGCCGTTGCAGGCGATCATTGCCAGCCCGTACGTACGTGCGCAACAGACGGCCGCTTTGGTGCATGACACCCTGGGCTTCGCCGATCCTGTGCGCACCGTACCGTGGCTGACACCCGACAGCGATGTGCGGCAGGTGATCGGCGAGATCGAGCGTCTGGGCCTGGAGCACGTACTGCTGGTCAGCCATCAGCCACTGGTGGGGTCGCTGGTCGGCATGCTGGAGCATGGCCATCTGCAGCAGCCAGCGCCAATGAGCACCGCCAGCCTGGCGGAGCTGGAGGGCGACTGGCCGCTGGCGGGGCTGATGGCATTACGCGCGCTCAACGTCCCTGACTGAGCTGGAGCAACTGGTATTATTGCCACTTGCGAACGAGCTGTTGCGCTCCCTGGATCTGCAGCCCACGATTGAACACGCGCAGAACAACGACCGGCTCGATTTCGCCCAGTACAGCCTGCTGCGCGAGGCTGCCGACGCCAAGCTCCATCACCTGATGGGCAGAATTCGCAACAGGGTCGAGCAGCGGCCGCTGGATACCCTCCATGTCAAGCAGGACCTGCACGCGCTGCAGCAATCCTGCCTGCGCAGGTCTCACCTGCTGCAAACCCGTTGCCTGGCCTTGCGCCGCCTGCAGCTCGACCTTCAGGACCAAGGCCTGGCCCGCGAGGCGCGGGAAAGCCAGATTGCCTACATGCAGGCCTGTCTGCGCCGTTCGCTGGCCAGTTTCGACGAGTCGGCATGACCTGATTGCCCTTGGCGATGACATTTACAGACGTTGCCGAGTGCCAGCGCGATGCCGACAATGGGCCATCATCTCCCGTCCGGACCAGGCGCCATGTCGCAGCAGATCTTCTTCGCCCATGCCAACGGTTTTCCCTCGGCCACCTACGGCAAGCTATTCGCCGCCCTGGCGCCGGATTACCAGGTCAGTCACCTGGCCCAGCATGGCCATGACCCGCGCTTTCCGGTGGACGACAACTGGCAGAACCTGGTCGATGAACTGCTGCATCACCTGGCGCAGCAGGAGGCGCCGGTCTGGGGCGTCGGCCACTCGCTGGGTGGCGTGCTGCATCTGCATGCCGCCTTGCGTCGGCCCGACCTGTACCGCGGATTGGTGATGCTCGACTCCCCGGTCCTGACCCGTGCTGACCAATGGCTGCTGCGCACAGCCAAGCGCTTTGGCTTCATCGACCGTATCACCCCGGCTGGCCGTACCCTCGGCCGGCGTGAAGCCTTCGCCGACCGTGACAGCGCGCGCGACTACTTTGCCAGCAAGTCGCTGTTCCGCCACTTCGACCCTGATTGCCTGGAGGCCTACCTCGAACATGGCCTGCAGGTGGCCGAGCAGGGGTTGCGCCTGCGTTTCGACCCAGCCACGGAAATCAGCATCTACCGCAATATCCCCCACGCCAGCCCGGCGCCAGCGCGCCAGTTGCAGGTGCCCTTGGCGATGGTGTGTGGCGAGCGCAGCACTGTCATCCGCCGCCACCATGCATTGGCGGTGCGCGGCATGCCCCGGGGTGAATACCACAGTGTGCCCGGTGGGCACATGTTTCCGCTGGAGCGGCCGACCGACACGGCCAGCCTGATCAAAGGCCTGTTCGACCGCTGGAGCCAGGCATGAGCGCCCAGGTCGAGGAAGTCCGCCTGAGCCTGGGCCATATCGAACTGGCTGCGCACCTGTTCGGCCCGGCGGACGGCCTGCCGGTGATCGCCCTGCACGGTTGGCTGGACAACGCCAATAGTTTCGCCCGCCTGGCACCGCAGTTGAAGGGCTTGCGCATCGTCGCCCTCGATCTGGCCGGGCACGGTTATTCCGAGCATCGCCCGTTGGGCGCGGGTTACGCCCTGGCCGATTACGCCCACGATGTGCTGAGGGTTGCCGAACAACTCGGCTGGCAGCGTTTTGCCCTGCTTGGGCATTCGTTGGGGGCGATCATATCGGTGCAGCTGGCCGGTGCCTTGCCAGACCGGGTCAGCCATCTGGCCTTGATCGACGGTGTCATTCCGCCCACCGGCGCCGAGCAGGATGCCGGCGAGCGCCTGGGCATGGCCTTGCAGGCTCAACTGCGGCTGGACGGCAAGCGCAAGTCGGTTTACGCGAGCCTGGAGGAGGGCGTGCAGGCGCGCATGAAGGGCATGGTTGCGGTCACTCGGGAAGCCGCCGAGCTGCTGGCCCAGCGCGGCCTGATGCCGGTGCCCGGTGGTTACAGCTGGCGCAGCGACAGCCGCCTGACCCTGCCATCGCCAGTGCGCCTGAGCCAGGCCCAGGCCATGGCCTTTGTGCGGCGGGTGAGCTGCCCGGCCAGCCTGGTGGTGGCCGCCGACGGCATGCTGGCGCGCCACACCGAACTGCTGGAGCAGCTACCCTTTGAGCAGACGCTGCTGCCCGGCGGGCATCACCTGCACCTTAACGACGAACAGGGCGCGGCCCTTGTCGCAGACTGTTTCAATCGCTTCTTTGGCTTTGCTTGACTTGCACCGGACAAGTGTCGAGGCTTGGCGGGTTGAACAGGGAGACAACCATGCAACTGCCAGACATCCTGGAGCTTCAACCCGGCGCGCTGCGCCGCATGGGTCGCCGATGAGCGCGCCCGTTTCCATCCGTACTGCCTTCGCCGCCTGCCTAGTGCTGGCCAGCCCCTTGCTGTGGGCCGGCAGCCTGCCGGTGCCGGTGGACGCCAAGGTGGTCGACCAGCGCCCGGCCGTGGAGCAGGAACGTGTCTACCCCATGGGCCCGTTGCGCAAGATCAGCGGCCGCCTGCGCGTCGAAGACAAGGTCGAAAGCCGAGGCCAGGTCAGTTCGGTCACCTATGAGCTGCCAGTCGAGCGCAGCGCCCGCGAAGCCTTCACCAGTGCCCGCGAAACGCTGCAGCAGGAGGGCGGCTACCCGCTGTTCTGGTGCCAGGGCCGCGACTGCGGCGAAGGCAGCCTGTGGGCCAACGATGTGTTCGCCAATGCCCGGTTGAATGGCGGCGACGAGCAGCAGGCATTTATCCTCCTGCGCCGCTCGGCCGAGGAGGCCGACACCCTGGTCGCGCTGTACAGCGTCACCCGTGGCAACCGCCGCGCCTACCTGCATGTGGAAGAGTTCGTCGCCAGCAGCCCGCTGGGTGAAATACTGCCCACCGCCGCCACAGTGCTGCGTGAAATGCGCGACACCGGCAAACTCGACTACCCTGACCTGGCTGCGCCACGGGACAGCTGGGTGACCTTGCTGGCGCGCAGCCTGAACCTCGACAGTACCCTGCGCGCCAGCCTGAGCGGTGCCCAGGCCGGGGCCTGGCGCGAACAGCTGGTCAAGGCTGGCGTGCGTGACGGCCGGCTTGAAGTCGGCGATGCGCCCACCGAGGGCCTGCACCTGGAACTGATTCGTTGAGTGAGCGCCACCATGGCCAATAATGACCGCCTGCTGATCCAGATTCTGCTGCTGGCGCTGCTCGGTGCCGCCCTGTGGGTCATGGCACCGTTCATTTCCGCGTTGTTGTGGGGCGCGATCCTGGCCTTCGCCAGCTGGCCATTGATGCGCCTGCTGACGCGTGCGCTCGGTGGGCGTGAAACGTTGGCTGCCAGCCTGCTGACCACGGCCTGGATCCTGATCGTCGCCTTGCCGCTGGTGTGGCTGGGCTTCAACCTGGCCGACCACATCCGCGACGCCACCGCCTTTGTGCGTGACGTGCAGGTCGATGGCCTGCCCGATGCACCTGACTGGCTTGGCGGCATTCCTTTCGTTGGCGAGCGCCTGGTCAGCTGGTGGCAATCACTCGACCAGCAAGGCGCTGCCTTGCTGGCATCGGTGAAACCTTACCTGGGGCAGGTCGGCAACTGGTTGCTGGCGCGCAGTGCTCAGATCGGCAGTGGCGTGCTGGAGCTGACCCTGAGCCTGGTGTTCGTATTCTTCTTCTACCGTGACGGGCCGCGCCTGTCGGCATTCGTGCTGCGCCTGCTGAACCGGCTGGTGGGCGAGCGGGCCGATTACTACCTGGAGCTGGTGGCCGGAACCGTGCAACGGGTGGTCAACGGCGTGATCGGCACGGCGGCGGCCCAGGCCCTGCTGGCGTTGATCGGCTTCCTGATCGCCGGGGTGCCTGGGGCAATCGTGCTGGGGCTGGTGACCTTCATGCTCAGCCTGATCCCGATGGGGCCACCGCTTGTGTGGATCCCGGCGACCGGCTGGCTGGTATGGAAGGGCGAGTATGGTATGGCGGTGTTCCTCGGCATCTGGGGCACCTTCGTCATCAGCGGCGTGGACAACGTGCTCAAACCGTACCTGATCAGCCGCGGCGGCAACCTGCCGCTGGTGATCGTGCTGCTCGGCGTGTTCGGCGGGTTGATCGCCTTTGGCTTCATCGGCCTGTTCATCGGCCCGACCTTGCTGGCGGTCGGCTACAGCCTGCTGCTGGACTGGAGCCGCAATTCGGCGCAGTCCCAGCAGTGAGCCTGCACTGGCCTTCTCGCGGGTAAACAAGCTCCCACAGGATCGCCATAGCCTTTGAATTCGGTGCGGCCTCTGTGGGAGCGGGTTTACCCGCGAAGAGGTCAATGCAGGCATTCAACAAACCTCATCTTTACGCATTCTTTATTCCCATCCCCACCCCCTGATCTCGCCCCTTTACGCCTCTTCCTCGGACAATTCCCTCAAAGCGGTCAACGCCGCACCACGGGGGAGTTCCACTCATGTACATGCTCGACGGTCTGTCACTGCTGCTGGCAGTGGCGTTGGCGGTTTACCTGCTGGTGGCGCTGCTGCGCGCCGATCGCAGCTAGGGAGCGGCCATGCACAGTTACGATTACGCTTTGCTAGTGGTCTTTTTCGCCATCGTGCTGTTGCCGGCACCGTGGCTCGGGCGCTTCTACTACAAGGTCATGGAAGGGCAGCGCACCTGGCTGACGCCTGTACTGGGCCCGCTGGAGCGGCGCTGCTACAGCCTGGCTGGCGTGCGTGCCGACCAGGAGCAGAACTGGAAGCAGTACACCCTGGCCCTGCTGGCCTTCAACCTGGCGGGCTTTGTGCTGCTGTTCGCGGTGCTTCTGCTGCAAGGCTACCTGCCCCTCAACCCGCAGCACCTGCCCGGCCAGGAATGGTCGCTGGCATTCAACACGGCGGTGAGCTTCGTCACCAACACCAACTGGCAGGCCTACAGCGGCGAGGCGTCGGTCAGCTACCTGAGCCAGATGCTCGGCCTGACCGTACAGAACTTTGTCAGTGCCGCCACCGGCCTGGCCGTGCTGGTTGCCCTGTGCCGTGGCATCGCTCGCCGCTCCACCACCGACCTGGGCAATTTCTGGGTCGACATGACCCGCGCCACCCTCTACGGCCTGCTGCCGTTGTGCCTGCTGCTGTCACTGCTGCTGGTCTGGCAGGGCGTGCCACAGACTTTCGCCGACTACGCCCACGCTGTCACCCTGCAGGGCGCTGACCAGACCATCCCGCTGGGCCCGGCCGCCAGCCAGATCGCCATCAAGCAATTGGGCACCAACGGTGGCGGCTTCTTCGGTGTCAACTCGGCGCACCCGTTTGAGAACCCTACGGCCTGGAGCAACCTGTTCGAGGTGGCCTCGATCATCCTGATTCCGGTGGCGCTGGTGTTCACGTTTGGTCACTACGTCAAGGACCTGCGCCAGAGCCGCGCAATCATCGCCTGCATGCTCGGCCTGTTCCTGCTCGGCGGCGCCACTGCGTTGTGGTCGGAACACCAGCCGAATCCGGCACTGGAAAGCGCCCAGGTGCAGCAGAGCGCGCCCATGGAAGGCAAGGAAAGCCGCTTTGGCACCACCGGCTCGGTGCTGTGGACAGTGACCACCACGGCGGCCTCCAACGGTTCGGTAAACACCATGCATGACAGCCTCAACCCCCTGACCGGCATGGTCGCGATGGTCAACATGATGGTCGGCGAGGTGATTTTTGGCGGCGTCGGTACCGGGCTCTACGGCATGTTGCTGTTCGTGCTGATTGCCGTGTTCCTGGCTGGCCTCATGATCGGCCGCACGCCGGAATACCTCGGCAAGAAGTTGCAGGCGCGTGAGGTACAGCTACTGGTGGCAACCCTGCTGGTGATGCCGGTTGGCGTGTTGGTGCTCGCCGCCATCGCCGCCAGCTTGCCTGGGCCGGCAGGCGCGGTGAGCAACCCGGGCGCCCACGGTTTCAGTCAGCTGCTGTACGCCTATACCTCGGCCACCGCCAACAACGGCTCGGCGTTCGCCGGGTTTGGCGCCAACACGGTGTACCACAACGTGATGATCGGCCTGGCCATGCTGATCGGCCGCTTCGGTTACATCCTGCCGATCCTGGCGTTGGCCGGCAGCCTCGCAGCGAAGAAGAGCGCCCCCCAGGGTAGCAACAGTTTCCCCACCCACGGTCCGCTGTTCGCCAGCCTCTTGCTGGTGACCATCCTGCTGGTCGGTGGCCTGACCTTCCTGCCGACCCTGGCCCTCGGGCCGATCGCCGAACAACTGAGCCTGGGTTTCTGAGGAATCATCCATGAACATGCCCATTCCTGAAGTGAAAGCCTCGCGCAGCGCCAAGGACCAGACCCGCTTCGCGGCGCTGTGGCGCCCGGCGCTGGTGCAGGCCTTCGTCAAGCTTGACCCGCGCCAGCTCAAGCGTGCGCCTGTGATGCTGGTGGTCGCCCTGACGGCGATTCTCACCACCGTGCTGTGTTTCGCGCCCGGCAATGGCGTCAGCACGGGCGTCGCCGCGCAGATCGCCCTGTGGCTGTGGTTCACCGTGTTGTTCGCCAACTTCGCCGAGGCCCTCGCCGAAGGCCGGGGCAAGGCCCGCGCCGACAGCCTCAAGGCCGGAAGCCAAGGGCTGACTGCGCAGCGCCGCACGCGCGATGGCAGTTTTGAAAGCGTCCCTGCCACGGCACTGCGCAAGGACGATGTGGTGCGCGTGGTGGCCGGTGAGATGATCCCCGGTGACGGCGAGGTGCTCGAAGGCATCGCGGCGGTCAACGAAGCGGCCATCACTGGCGAATCTGCGCCTGTCATTCGTGAATCCGGCGGCGACCGCTCGGCCGTTACCGGCAACACTCGGCTGGTCTCGGATTGGCTGCTGATCCGCATCACCAGCAACCCCGGCGAGTCGACTCTGGACCGCATGATCGCCTTGGTCGAAGGCGCCAAGCGGCAAAAGACTCCCAACGAAATCGCCCTCGATATCCTGTTGATCGGCCTGACCCTGATCTTCCTGATCGTGGTGGTGACCCTGCAGCCGTTCGCCCATTTTGCCGGCGGCAGCCTGCCGTTGATCTTCCTCGCCGCGCTGCTGGTGACGCTGATCCCCACCACCATCGGCGGCCTGCTCTCGGCCATCGGCATCGCCGGCATGGACCGCCTGGTGCGCCTGAACGTGATCGCCCGCTCCGGCCGTGCGGTGGAGGCGGCCGGCGACGTTCATACGCTGATGCTCGACAAGACCGGCACTATCACCTTCGGCAACCGCCGCTGCAGCGCGCTGCACGCCGCCCAGGGCGTGACCGCCAAGGAACTGGGGGAGGGCGCATTGCTCGCCTCGCTGGCCGACGATACCGCCGAGGGCAAGTCGATCGTCGAGTACCTGCGCCAGCTGCACGATTTCATCGAGCCTTCGCCCGGGCAGTACCAGGCGATCGCCTTCAGCGCCGAGACGCGCCTGTCGGGTATCGATTTCCAGCAGCACCGCTACCGCAAGGGGGCCGTCGACGCGGTGCTGGCCTTCGTCGGCATGCAGCGCCTCGACCTGCCAACCGCTTTGGCGCGTGAAGTGGAGCGCATCGCCCAGAGCGGTGGTACCCCCCTGTTGGTGTGCGTCGACAAGCGTCTGCTTGGCGTGATTCACCTCAAGGATGTGGTCAAGCCGGGCATTCGCGAGCGTTTCGCCGAACTGCGCAAGCTGGGCATCCGTACCGTGATGGTGACCGGCGACAACCCGCTGACCGCTGCAGCCATCGCTGCCGAAGCCGGGGTAGACGATGTGCTCGCCGAGGCCACGCCAGAGAAGAAGCTGGCGCGCATCCGCCAGGAGCAGAACGACGGCCGCCTGGTGGCCATGTGCGGCGACGGCGCCAACGACGCCCCGGCGCTGGCCCAGGCGGACGTCGGCATGGCCATGAACGATGGTACCCAGGCGGCGCGCGAGGCAGCCAACATGGTCGACCTGGACAGCGACCCGACCAAACTGCTGGATGTGGTGCAGGTGGGCAAGGAACTGCTGGTGACCCGTGGGGCATTGACCACTTTTTCCATTGCCAACGACGTGGCCAAGTACTTCGCCATCCTGCCGGCGCTGTTCGCCGCCATCTATCCGCAGCTGGGTGTGCTCAACCTGATGCACCTGGCCAGCCCGCAGAGCGCGATTCTTTCGGCCATCGTGTTCAACGCGCTGATCATCATCGTGCTGATCCCGCTGGCGCTGCGCGGTGTGCGCGTGCAGGCCGCGAGCGCGGCGCACCTGTTGCGGCGCAACCTGCTGATCTACGGGCTGGGTGGCATCATCGTGCCGTTCGCGGGGATCAAGCTGATCGACCTGTTGCTCAATGCCTTGCATCTGGTCTGAGGAGGCCATCATGAACAGTTACGTACGCCCGGCGTTGAGCCTGATCCTGCTGATGACCTTGGTCACTGGCGCGCTGTACCCGTTGGCGGTGACCGGGGTTGCCCAGCTGGCATTTCCCGAGCAGGCCAATGGCAGCCTGGTGCGCGATGCAGGCGGTCAGGTACGTGGTTCGGCCCTGATCGCCCAGGATTTCCAGGGTGATGGCTGGTTCCACTCGCGGCCCTCGGCGGGGGCATTCGCCACCGTGGCCAGCAGCGCGAGCAACCTGGCACCGAGCAACCCGGCATTGGCCGAGCGGGTCAAGGGCGATGCTGCGGCACTGTACCAGGCGCCGCTGGGGCCGGTGCCCCAAGCGCTGCTGACAACCTCGGGCAGTGGCCTGGACCCGCACTTGCCACCAGAAGCGGTGGCCTACCAGATTCCTCGGGTGGCGGCGGCGCGCCAGGTGCCGGTGGAACGCTTGCAAGCCTTGTTGGAAGAGGCCACCCTCCACCCATTGATCGGACCGCCGGTGGTCAATGTACTGGCACTGAACCAGGCACTTGAGCAACTGAGTCGCTGATACCAAACTGCCCTCGACCCCTGTAGGAGCGGCCTTGTGTCGCGAAAGGGCTGCGAAGCAGCCCCAGCATTCTCAGCACTGATGCTGAGAACCTGGGGCCGCCTTGCGGCCCTTTCGCGACACGAGGCCGCTCCTACAAGGCATGAGATGCCCCCAGAAGGACGAAACATGAGTGACTCCACTCGCGCAGACGCGCTGTTGGCCTCCCTCCCACGCAGCGGTCGCGGTCGGCTCAAGGTGTTCCTCGGCGCCGCCCCCGGCGTCGGCAAGACCTTTGCCATGCTGCAGGCCGCCCACGCCCAGCAACGCCAGGGCGTGCAGGTGCTGGCCGCAGTGGTCGAAACCCACGGCCGCGCCGAGACCGAAGCGTTGCTCGGCGGCCTGCTCCAGCAGCCCCTGCTGCGCAGCGAATACCGCGGCGTCACCCTTGAAGAAATGGACCTCGACGGCCTGCTCCAGGCCGCTCCGACCCTGGCTCTGGTCGATGAACTGGCCCACACCAACGCCCCCGGCAGCCGCCACGCCAAACGCTGGCAGGACGTGCAGGAGCTGCTCGCCGCCGGCATCGACGTGTACACCACGGTCAACGTCCAGCACCTGGAAAGCCTCAACGATCAGGTCCGCGGCATTACCGGGGTGCAGGTGCGCGAAACCCTGCCGGACTGGGTGCTGCAGGAAGCCTTCGAGCTGGTGCTGATCGACCTGCCGCCGCGTGAGCTGCTGGAGCGCCTGCGCGAAGGCAAGGTGTATGTGCCGGAGCAGGCGCGGGCCGCCATCGACGCCTACTTCTCGCAAACCAACCTGACCGCCCTGCGCGAATTGGCCATGCAGACCGCCGCCGCCCAGGTCGACGCCGACCTGGCCCACGGTTACCGCCTGCGGGGCGAAGCGGCGCCGGCCTTGCGTGGGCGCCTGCTGGTGGGCGTGGATGGCGACGAGCAGGCCGAACGCCTGGTGCGCCATGCCAGCCGCGTTGCCCAGCGCCGCCACCTGCCGTGGAGCCTGGTACATGTCGACAACGGCCGGCTGCGTGACGAAGCTGCCCGTCAGCGCCTGCAGGCGGCCCAGCAACTGGCCGAACGCCTGGGGGGCGAGGTGGTGCTACTGCGCGCCGGTGAGGTGGCGCGGACCTTGATCCAGCACGCCAGCGAGCGTCGTGCCAGCCTGGTACTGGTCGGTCAGTCCCGTGACCGCCTGCGCCGGCGCCTGTTCGGTGCCGGGGTCGCCACCCGGCTGCTGCGCGAAAGCCATGGCCTGGAGATCAATGTGCTCGACCGCGACAGCCAGGCCCGCCCGGCTCGTGCGGCGGTCAGCCGGGTGTGGGTCTGGCGCCATTACCTGCTCGCGCTGCTGGCTACGGTGCTGGCTGCCGGCCTGGCCTGGGGCGTGTCGAGCGTGCTGGCGTTACCCAACATCTCGCTGGTGTTCCTTGCCGCCGTGCTGCTGGTGGCCGTGCGCAGCAGCCTGGGCCCGGCGCTGGCCTGCGCGGTGCTGTCGTTCCTGAGCTACGACTTCCTGTTCATTCCGCCGAATTTCTCGTTCAGCATCCAGCGCGAGGAAGACGTGCTGACGCTGGTGTTCTTCCTGCTCATGGCGGCGCTCACCGGTAACCTCGCGGCCCGCCAGCGCAGCCAGCTGCAGGCCCTGCGGGAAACCCAGGCGCAGACCAACCAGTTGCTCGACCTGTCGCGCCGGCTGACCGTGGCTACCGACCGCCAGGCGGTGTTCAATGCGGCCGGCCGACACCTCAATGGCTGGAAGGAGGTGCAGGTGTGCCTGCTGGAGCGCAACAGCGAAGGCCTGCTGCAACTGGCGAGTGGCGAAGCACAGGCCTTGAGCGACAACGAGCGTGCCGCCGCCGAGTGGGCCTGGCAGCACGGCCAGGCCGCTGGCCATGGCAGCGACACATTGCCCAATGGCCGCTGGTGGTGGTGGCCACTGGCGGTTGACGATCAACCCTTGGCCCTGCTCGGCGTGCGCCCGCGTTCCGGCGAACCGCTGAGCGCCCAGCGCCGGCGCCTGTTGATGGCCCTCGGCCAACCTCTGGCCCAGGCCCTGGCCCGTGCCCGGCTGGCTGAACAACTCGAAGCCGCCCGCCTGCACGGCGAAACCGAGCAACTGCGCAGCGCCTTGCTGGCCTCGGTATCCCACGACCTGCGCACCCCGCTGACAGCCATGCGCGGCAGCATCGACAGCCTGCTGGCGCTGGGCGAGGCGATCCCCGTCGAAGACCGTCGTGAGCTGCTCGAAGGCACGCGTAACGAAGCCGAACGCCTGGACCGCTACATCCAGAACCTGCTCGACATGACCCGCCTTGGCCACGGCGGCCTCAAGCTTGCCCGCGACTGGGTTGCCCCCGCTGACATCGTCGGCAGCGCCCTCAACCGCCTTCGCGCTGTGCTGGCGCCGTTGCGCGTGCACACCGACGTGCCGGCGGAGCTGCCGCTGCTGTTCGTGCACGCCGCGTTGATCGAGCAGGCGCTGATCAATGTGCTGGAAAATGCCGCACGCTTCTCGCCCTCACAAGGCCGCCTGGAGCTGCAGGTATCGGTGCACGACGCGCAGTTGCACTTTGCTGTCAGCGACCAGGGGCCCGGCATCCCGGTGGCCGAACGCGAGAAGATCTTCGACATGTTCTACACCGCTGCCCGTGGCGATCGCGGCGGCCAGGGCACGGGCCTGGGCCTGGCGATCTGCCAGGGCATGATCGGTGCCCACGGTGGGCAGATCGTGGTTGGCGAAGGCATCGATGGCCATGGCACCTGCATCACTCTATGCTTGCCGCTGCCCCAGCAACCTGAAGCCGAAAGCGAAACCCCATGAGCCAGTCCGCCACTTTGTTGGTCATCGACGATGAACCGCAGATCCGCAAGTTCCTGCGTATCAGCCTGAGCTCCCAAGGCTACAAGGTGATCGAGGCCGCCACCGGCAGCGAAGGGCTGGCCCAGGCTGCGCTGGCCAAGCCCGACCTGGTGGTGCTCGACCTCGGCCTGCCTGACATGGACGGCCAGCAAGTGCTGCGTGATCTGCGCGAGTGGAGTGCGGTGCCGGTGCTGGTGCTATCGGTGCGGGCCAGCGAGGTGCAGAAGGTCGATGCGCTCGATGGTGGCGCCAATGACTATGTGACCAAGCCTTTCGGCATCCAGGAGTTCCTTGCCCGGGTGCGCGCGTTGTTGCGCCAGGTGCCGCAGTCGGGCGGCAGCGAAGTGACGGCCAGCTTCGGGCCATTGGTGGTGGATTTCGCCTTTCGCAAAGTGACGCTGGATGGTGTGGAGGTCGCACTGACGCGCAAGGAGTACGCATTGCTGGCGCAACTGGCCGGGCACCCGGGGCGGGTGATTACCCAGCAGCAACTGCTCAAGGACATCTGGGGGCCAACCCATGTCGACGATACCCACTACCTGCGGATCGTGGTGGGGCATTTGCGGCAAAAGCTCGGCGATGACCCGACAGCGCCGCGGTTCATCATTACCGAGGCAGGGGTGGGGTATCGGCTAGTAGCCCCCGCTTCGATCTGACTACTTGACGCGGTCCGTGTAGGAGCGGCCTTGTGTCGCGATAGGGCCGCAAGGCGGCCGCTCGATTTCAGCTGTTAATCACAATTTGCCGGGGCTGCTCTGCAGCCCTTTCGCGACACAAGGCCGCTCCTACAAGGACCGCGCCGTTTCAGGCCCTGGGTGGTTCTTTCTCGAACAGCTGGCGCATCACTTCCAGGTAGCGCCTGGCACCCAAGCCCAACGGCCGTGGCTTCAGCCAGATGATGTCAACCCACAACCGCAAGCGGCTGGCCATGTTGTCAAAACGCACCTCGGCCAGCGCACCCGAGGCAATCAACGGCTCCACCAGTGGCTGTGGCAAGTAAGCCCAGCCCAGGCCGGACTGCACAAGGTCGAGCGTGGCCAGGTAGCTGTCGGTCAACCATATGCGCCGTGACAGCACCATGCGCGGGTCCGAGCCGGTCGCCTTGCCCGAGGCTACGATGATCTGCCGCTGTTCGGCAAACGCTTCCTCAGGCAGCGGCGTACCACTGTTGTTGCCTGCGGGGTGGCGTGGCGAGGCTACGGCCACCAGCAGCTGGCTGCCGGCTTCGAGAAAGGACTCGCGCTCATCGATCCCGGGCCGTTCGAACACCAGCGCCAGTTGCACGCTGCCTTCATGCAGCAAGCGCACCGCCTCGGTCTGGGTCGCCGAGCGCACCTCGATCTCCAGGCTGGGAAATTCCTTCGCCAGGGTTTCCAGCGGCTGGCTCCAGCGGCCGGTCTGCAGCTCTGGGGCCATGGCGATGGTCAGGCGCTTCTCCAGCCCCTGGTGCAGTTGCAGGGCCTGGGCATCGAGCAGGTTGAGCTGGCAGATCACCTGCCGCGCCTGCGGTTCCAGGGCCAGGGCGGCGCTGGTGGGCAGGGCTTTGCGTGTGGCCCGGTCGAACAAAACCAGGTCCAGCTCTGCCTCCAGCTGCGCGATGGCCATGCTCACGGCAGACGGTACACGCCCCAACTTGCGCGCGGCGGCAGAGAACGAACCCGCCTCCAGCACGGCGAGGAAAATTGCCAGTGAGTCGCTGCTGAAGGCCATGTCCGCAAACCTGAGGAAGAGGCCGGAAAGTATGAACACTCGCCGGCCTGGTTGACAGCCCTCTTACAGGCCTTCGCCCAGCACCCGGTCGATGCTGTCGACGAAGTAGTCGACGCTCGCTCGGGTGGTGCACATCGGCGGCTTGATCTTGAGGATGTTCAGGTAGTCGCCGGTTGGCTGCATGAAGATGCCCAGCTCGCGCAGGCGGTCGCACAGTGCCATGGTTTCCTCGGTGGCCGGCTCCAGGGTTTCACGGTTACGTACCAGCTCCAGTCCCAGGTAGAAGCCTGAGCCATGGGCCGCACCGGCCAGCGGATGTTTGTCGACCAGTGCCTGCAGGCGCGCCTTGAAATAGCGCCCGGTTTCGCGGGCATTGTCCCACAGGCCTTCTTCCTGCATCACGTCCAGCACTGCCATGCCGATGCGGCAGCTGACTGGGCTGCCACCGGCCGAGGAGAAGAAATAGCCCTCGGCCTCCAGTGCTTCGGCGATCTCACGGCGGGTGATGACCACGCCCAACGGCTGGCCGTTGCCCATGCCCTTGGCCATGGTGATGATGTCCGGCACCACGCCCTGTTCCTCGAAGCCCCAGAAATACTCGCCCAGGCGGCCATAACCGACCTGCACCTCATCGGCGATGCACACGCCACCGCGGGCGCGGACCTTGGCATACGCTTGGCGCAGGTAACCGGCCGGTAGCGAGATGCCCCCGGCATTGCCGTAGACCGGCTCGCAGATGATGCCGGCCAGCTGGCGGCCACGGGCGTCGAGGTCGGCCAGCTTGGCGTCGACGTCGCGCAGGTAGCCGGCGGCTGTGTCGGCGCCGCGCAAGCGACCGCGGAAGGTGTTGGGTGCCTCCACCGGGTGCACCCAGTCCGGGCGGGTTTCCAGGGCCTGCGGGTTGTCGGCGATGGAGGTGGAAATGGCATCGGTGGCCACCGACCAGCCGTGGTAGGCCTCCAACACGCTGAGCAGGTCGCGGCCACCGCTGTAGGCCCAGGCCAGGCGGATCGCCAGGTCGTTGGCCTCGGTGCCGCTGTTGACCATGAATACCCGGTCGAAGCCTTCGGGTGCGAGGTCGAGCAGGCGCTCGGAGAACTCGGTGATGGCGGCGTAATGGAAGCGCGAGTTGGTGTTGAGCAGCGACCACTGGCGCGCCGATTCGGCCACCATGCGCGGGTGGCCGTGGCCCAGCACGGCGACGTTGTTGAGCATGTCCAGGTACGAGCGGCCCTGCAGGTCGATCAGGTAGTTGCGCCAGCCGCGTTCAATCTGCGGTGGTTGCGCGTAGTAGTGTTTCTGCGAGCGGGCGAAGCTGGCATCGCGACGGGCCAGCAGGGCCTGTGGATCGGGCAACGGTTCGGCATCGCAATCGAAGCCCAGCAGCGCGGCGGGCGACGGGCACACGGCCAGCCAGGCTGCAGCCTGGGAAGGTGTGGCGAAGAACGGCGGCTGAGTGTGGGTGTCGAGGCACAGCTGGACACTGAGCAAGCCGCAGCTGCTGCCCAGGGTTTGCCCTTTGGCCACGGCCTGGCCATCTGCCGGGGCATCTTCCAGGCCGTGCAACCACACGGCCCAGTGTGGCGTGCGCAGGCAGCCACGGCCGTCGCCGTGACGTTGCCAGATGCCCGCCTCGGGGGCTTGAACCGGGCTGCCATTGGGTACATGCAGCTCTACGCCCAGCGCGCAGGTTGCCGGTTCTTCGGGGCGATCAATATGGGTTTGTGACAGGCGATACTGGCCGTGCAGGGTACAGGCAGGCGCCGGTTGCGAGCTCAGCAGGTGCCGGTCGAAGCCCGGCTGTTCCCAGTTGCCGGCTTCGCAGTGCGCGCTGAGCACACCCAGATCGACCCGGCAGACCGGCTGCCCGGCCAGTTCAGGGAGCAGCGGCGCACAGCCTGTCAGGTCGGCTGAGGCGGCCGGCAGGCCGGCCGCCTGGAGAATGGCCGCCTCCATCAAGGCGAATGGCACGGCCGTGGCGGTATCGAAGATCTCCCATTCATGGGCGACGTTGTCGCGGGTGTACTGGTTGTCCGGGTCCACGGCCAATTGCTGCGCGCTGCTCAGCACCAGCACTGCCGCACGGTTCAGTACCAGCGGCCACAAGGCGCGCAGCTCGGTCTCGGTCAAGGGGTTGAGGGCCTGGTAGGCGTTGACTGCCGGCAGGATGCGCAGCGGGTCGCCTTCGGCGTGGTGCAGCAGCGCTGCGCAGGTCACCGAGAGGTCGGCGATGCGCCAGGTGCGCGACAGGTCGCCGAAGTCGATCACGCCCTGCAGTTGCCATTGGCGCTGGTCGTCGCGGGCCCACACGGTGTTGTCGTCGGTGATGTCCAGGTGCACGGCCTGGGTCGGCAGCTGCTGCGCCAAGGGGGCCAGGCGCTCGCTGGCCAGGCGCGCGGCTTGCGCGATGCGGGCGCGTTGCGCGGCGTCCTGCAGCACCGGCAGCAGGTGCTCGATCAGCGCCTGGGCATGCTGCGGGTCCCATTGCAGTGTGCGTTCAAGGCCTGGGTGGTCGAAGTCGACCAGGGCCTTGTCGAGCCGCGCGCACAGCTTGCCCAGTTCGGCCATCAGGCGCGGCGGCATGTGTTTGAGGCGGGTCAGTGGCTGGCCGTCGATGTAGTCGAGCAGGCGAACTCGCAGGGGGTGCCCGTCGATGTCCACTGCCAGCAAGGTTTCGCCACTTTGCGCAGTTTGCACGGCGGGCACTGGCAAGCCCTGCTCACGCAGGTAGGCCAGGGCGGCATGCTGCGCCTGCAGTTCGACCTGGGCGTAGCTGCCGTGGCAGGCCTTGAGTACGAAGCGCCCTTGCGCCGCGTCCACGCGCAAGTTCAGGTCCTGCTGGCTGCCCAGTGCCGTCAAGTCGCCATCCAGGTCGTAGTGGGTTTGCAGCAGCGCGTGCGCCTGAGCTTCGCTGAGCGATGGGCTGGGCAGGGCGGAACGCTGGATCAGCGTGTCGAGGGCAGGGGAGGCGGGCTGTTGTTGTTGGCTGGACATGGGGGCTACCGTTGCTGCTGGGTCTTGGATGCGCAGAATCTATTCCCGATCTGGCTGATGATGAAAGACGATAGTGATCAGTTTTTTTGATGAGCGATAGTGCTGGGCATGACCTTTGGTTTGATATTTGCGTATAGGAAGCATTAACATTCGCGTGTTATTTCCCATTTCGCGCTATCAGGACTTGCACAATGTCGTCCCGTTTTCCTTCACGCCCCGCATTACTGGCGATTTGCTGTTCCGCAACCCTGATGGCGCATGCTGCCGAGCCGATTCAGCTGGAAGCGACCGATGTCAATGCCGATGCCTTGAAAGCGCAACCAGGCGCACTGCCTGAGGCGTTTGCCGGTGGCCAGGTCGCCCGCGGTGGCCAGATGGGCGTGCTGGGCAATCAGGATTACATGGACGTGCCGTTCACCCAGACCAGCTACACCTCCAAACTGATCGAAGACCAGCAGGCGGAAGACATCGGCGACGTGCTGGCAAACGACCCGTCGGTGCGGGAGTCGTTCGGCTTCGGCAACCAGTCCAAGGTCTTCATCATCCGCGGCCTGCCGCTGGCGGGGGACGATATTTCCTTCAACGGCTTGTACGGCATCCTGCCGCGCCAGATCATGTCCACCGATGGTGTCGAGCGGGTCGAAGTGTTCAAGGGCCCCAATGCCTTCCTCAACGGCGTGAGCCCGACCGGCACCGGCCTGGGCGGCAACGTCAACCTGCAACCCAAGCGCGCCGGCGATGAGCCGACCCGCCGCTACACCCAGGACATCAGCTCCGATGGCCGTATCGGCGAGCACCTGGACATCGGCCAGCGCTTCGGTGAAGACAACCGCTTCGGTGCCCGCCTGAACCTCAGCCAGCGCGAAGGCGAAACGGCCGTGGACGACCAGGACCAGCGCACCAAGCTGTTCACCGCTGGCCTGGACTACCGCGGTGACACCTTCCGCATATCGACCGACATCGGTTACCAGAAGCAGCGCATCAACCACCTGCGCAACTCGGTGCGCCTGGGCGGTACCACGACCAAGGCCCCGACCGCGCCAGATGCCGATCACAACTATGGCCAGAGCTGGAGCTACAGCGAATCGGAGGACACCTTCGGCATGGTGCGTGGCGAATGGGACCTGAGCGACAGCTGGACTGCCTACCTAGCTGGCGGTGCCCGCCACAGCCGCGAGCAGGGCACCTACGGTACGCCGGTACTGGTCGGCAATAGTGGTGCCGCCACCATGACCCCCTCTGATATCGTCCATGGCGAAGACAACACCAGTTTCAGCGCTGGCCTGAATGGTCGTGTGCAGACCGGCCCGATCAGCCACCAGATCGCTGTGGGCGCCAGCACGATGTGGACCCAGGCCGAGAACGCTTACACGTTCTATTCACCGATCACCACCAACATTTACGACACGGTACAGCGCCCCAAACCCACTAACGTCACCAGCTGGGGCGGTGACATGGGCGACCCAGGCGTGACCGGGAAGACGCGTGCGCGAAGCATCGCTATTTCCGACACGGTTGGCCTGTTCGACGACCGGCTGCTGCTGACCTATGGCTTGCGTCGCCAGCAATTGCGCGTGGAAAACTACTTCTATGACGGCACCTCCAAGCTCCCGAGCGCGGATGGCAGCCGTAACGGCGACCCGTACGACAAGTCGATCACTACCCCGGTGTACGGCATCGTATTCAAGGCCACCGACAGCATCTCGCTGTACGCCAACCGCATCGAGGGCCTTGCCCAAGGCCCGACCGCAGCGGCTGGTACCGAGAACGCCGGCACCATGTTCCCGCCCGGCCGCACCAAGCAACTCGAGGCCGGTATCAAGTTCGACCGCCAGACCTACGGCGCGAACCTGGCAGTGTTCCGTATCGAAAAACCGTCGGACGGCTACACCTTGAACAACGTGTTCATCCGCGATGGCGAGCAGGTCAACAAAGGCCTGGAACTGAGCCTGTTCGGCGAGCCCATCGAAGGCCTGCGGCTGATGGCCGGTGGCACGCGCATGGCCTCGGAGCAGAAGAACACCGCCAATGGCAGCAACGACGGCAACCACGCCATCGGCGTGCCGACCTTCCAGCTCAATGCCAGCGTCGATTGGGATGTGCCGGGTGTGCCGGGGCTGTCGCTCAATGCACGGATGCTGCGAACCGGTGGCCAGTACGTCGATGCGGCGAACAACGTCAGCCTGCCCACCTGGAACCGCTTCGATGCCGGTGCCCGCTACAAGCTGAAAGTGGCGGAGAAGGACCTGACCCTGCGGGTCAACGTCGAGAACCTCACCGACAAGAATTACTGGGCTTCGGCTAACGGCGGTTACCTGACCCAGGGCGATCCACGCCTGGTGAAGTTCTCCGGCACCCTCGATTTCTGATTGCAGGGCTGGTGAAGGGGGATTTGTCGCGCAATGGCGGCAGGGCTGGCAGGTGCATGCCTGGGTTTTGCAGGGGGGGCGGAAATCGAGCGCCGCCCGCGCGGCGCATCGCGGATGAATCCGCTCCTACGTCTTTTTCGGGCCAATTACGCCTGTAAGGTCACCACTGTCCGCCTTGTTTGTTCCCTTCGATATCGAGGTGGACGCAAGGCGGGCAGCCCACCTGTCACAGGACAGACTGGCCCGAAACAGACGTAGGAGCGGATTCATCCGCGATGCGCCGCACGGGCGGCGCTCGATCTCAAAGGCGCTGCAAATCGTCCGACAGGCACTTGGTGGCCTTGGTGCATTCTGAAGCAGGCCCCTCGTAGCCCTCATAAGGAAATCACTCCCCCAAGAATGCCGCCTCCAACAACTGCCGTGTATAAACATGCTGCGGCGCATGGAAGATCTCCCGCGCATCCCCTTGCTCCACCACATGCCCATGCTTGATCACCATCAACTGGTGGCTCAGCGCCTTGACCACCGCCAGGTCATGGCTGATGAACAGGTACGTCAGGTTGTACTTCTGCTGCAGGTTGCGCAGCAGTTCCACCACCTGCCGCTGCACCGTGCGGTCCAGGGCCGAGGTCGGCTCATCCAGCAGAATCAGCGCCGGCTTCAACACCAGCGCCCGGGCAATGGCGATGCGCTGGCGCTGGCCACCGGAAAACTCATGCGGGTAGCGATGCCGAGTCCGCGGGTCCAATCCCACTTCTTCTAGGGCCGCAATGATCGCTGCCTCCTGTTCCTCAGGCGTACCGATCTTGTGAATCCGCAACCCCTCGCCAACGATATCCGCCACGCACATCCGCGGGCTCAGGCTGCCGAAAGGGTCCTGAAACACCACTTGCATCTCCCGACGCAGTGGCCGCACTGCTTTTTGGTTCAGCCCTTCCAGCGGCTGCCCGTGAAAGCGAATACCGCCCTGGCTGGAGATCAGGCGCAGAATCGCCAAACCCAGCGTCGACTTGCCCGACCCAGACTCGCCGACGATCCCCAGCGTCTGCCCCTGGGGCAGGCTGAAGTTGATCCCGTCCACCGCCTTTACGTGGTCAACCGTCTTGCGCAATAACCCCTTCTTGATCGGGAACCACACCTTCAGGTCATTTACCTCCAGCAAGGGTGGCCCAACCGGGTTATGCGCAGGCAACCCGCTGGGCTCGGCATTGATCAGCATCTGCGTGTAGTGATGCTGCGGGGCACTGAACAGCGTGGCGCACTCGGCTTGTTCGACGATCTGCCCGCGTTGCATCACGCACACGCGATGGGCGATACGACGCACCAGGTTGAGGTCGTGGCTGATCAGCAGCAGTGCCATGCCTAGCCGCGCCTGCAGCTCTTTGAGCAGGTCAAGGATCTTCAACTGCACGGTCACATCGAGCGCCGTGGTCGGCTCGTCGGCAATCAGCAGCTCCGGCTCGTTGGCCAGGGCCATGGCGATCATCACCCGCTGGCGCTGGCCGCCGGACAGTTCATGGGGCAAAGCCTTCAGGCGTTTGCGCGGTTCGGGGATGCCGACCATTTCCAGCAGTTCCAGCGTTCGCGCCGTGGCTTGCTTGCCGGTCAGGCCTTTGTGCAGCAGAAGGATTTCGTTGATCTGTTTCTCGATGCAGTGCAGCGGGTTCAGCGAGGTCATCGGCTCCTGGAAGATCATCGCGATGCGGTTGCCGCGAATGCGCTGCATGGCCTTCTCGTTCTGCTGCAGCAGGTCCTTGCCCTCATAGCGGATGCTGCCGCTGGGGTGGCGGGCCAGCGGGTAGGGCAGCAGGCGCAAAATCGAGTGCGCGGTAACTGACTTGCCTGAACCGCTTTCGCCGACCAGGGCCAGGGTTTCGCCCTTGCGGATGTCGAAGCTGATGCCGTCGACCACGCGGTTGACCTGCTCGCCGGTGACAAACTCCACGGCCAGGTCGCGCACTTCGATCAGGTTCTGTTCGCTCATTTCACTTCCTCGGGTCGAAGGCATCGCGGGCGGATTCGCCGATGAACACCAGCAGGCTCAGCATGATCGCCAGCACGGCGAAAGCGCTGATGCCCAGCCACGGGGCTTGCAGGTTGGACTTGCCTTGCGCCACCAGTTCACCCAGCGACGGAGCGCCGGGGGGCAGGCCGAAGCCGAGGAAGTCCAGCGCTGTCAGGGTGCCGATGGCGCCAGTGAGGATGAAAGGCATGAAGGTCATGGTCGAGATCATGGCGTTGGGCAGGATATGCCGGTACATGATCGCGCCGTTGCGCATGCCCAGGGCACGGGCAGCGCGCACGTATTCCAGGTTGCGCCCGCGCAGGAACTCGGCGCGCACCACGTCCACCAGGCTCATCCACGAGAACAGCAGCATGATGCCCAGCAGCCACCAGAAGTTGGGCTGCACGAAGCTGGCGAGGATGATCAGCAGGTAAAGCACCGGCAGGCCCGACCAGATTTCCAGAAAGCGCTGCCCGGCCAGGTCGACCCAGCCGCCGTAGAAACCCTGCAAGGCGCCGGCGATGACGCCGACGATGGAGCTCAATACGGTCAGGGTAATGGCGAACAGGACGGAGACGCGGAAGCCGTAGATCACCCGTGCCAGCACATCGCGGCCCTGGTCGTCGGTGCCCAGCCAGTTGTCCGTCGAGGGCGGCGCCGGGGCTGGCACGCGCAGGTCGTAGTTGATGCTCTGGTAGCTGAACGGGATTGGCGCCCAGACCACGAAGCTGTCTTTTTTCTCCAGCAGGTCGCGGATGTACGGGCTCTTGTAGTTGGCCTCCAGCGGGAATTCGCCGCCGAAGGTGGTTTCCGGGTAGCGCTTGAACGCCGGGAAGTACCATGAGCCTTCGTAGCGCACGGCAATTGGTTTGTCGTTGGCGATCAGCTCGGCGCCCAGGCTCAGGCCGAACAGGATGAGGAACAGCCACAGCGACCACCAGCCTCGGCGGTTGGCCTTGAAGCGCTCGAAGCGCCGGCGGTTGAGGGGGGAGAGGGCCATGTCAGTGCTCCCGGCTGGCAAAGTCGATGCGTGGGTCGACCAGGGTGTAGGTCAGGTCGCCGATCAGTTTCACCACCAGCCCGAGCAGGGTGAAGATGAACAGGGTGCCGAAGACCACCGGGTAGTCGCGGTTGATTGCCGCTTCGAAGCTCATCAGGCCGAGGCCGTCGAGGCTGAAGATCACCTCGATCAGCAAGGAGCCGGTGAAGAAGATGCCGATGAACGCCGACGGGAAGCCGGCGATCACCAGCAGCATGGCGTTGCGGAACACATGCCCGTACAGCACCCGCGGCCGGCTCAGGCCCTTGGCCTTGGCGGTGACCACGTACTGCTTGTTGATCTCGTCGAGGAAGCTGTTCTTTGTCAGCAGGGTCATGGTGGCGAAGTTGCCGATCACCAGCGCGGTGATCGGCAACACCAGGTGCCAGAAGTAGTCCAGCACCTTCCCCGTGGTGGAGAGCTCGTCGAAGTTGTTGGAGGTCAGGCCGCGCAGCGGGAACCAGTCGAAGTAGCTGCCGCCGGCGAACAGCACGATCAGCAGGATGGCGAACAGGAACGCCGGGATGGCGTAGCCGACGATGATCGCCGAGCTGGTCCAGACGTCGAAGTGGCTGCCGTGTCGTACCGCTTTGGCGATCCCCAGCGGGATCGATACCAGGTACATGATCAGCGTGCTCCACAGCCCCAGCGAGATCGACACCGGCATCTTTTCGGCGATCAGGTCGATGACCTTGGCGTCGCGGAAGAAGCTGTCGCCGAAGTCCAGCGTGGCGTAGTTCTTGATCATGATCCAAAGGCGTTCGGGCGCCGACTTGTCGAAGCCGTACATGTGCTCGATCTCGGCGATCAAGGCCGGGTCCAGGCCTTGGGCACCGCGGTAGTTGGAGCCAGCCACCGAGACCTCGGCGCCGCCGCCGGCGATGCGGCTGGTGGCGCCCTCGAAGCCTTCGAGCTTGGCGATCATCTGTTCCACCGGGCCGCCGGGGGCGGCCTGGACGATGATGAAGTTGATGATCAGGATGCCGAACAGGGTCGGGATGATCAGCAGCAGGCGGCGCAGGATATAGGCCAGCATGTCAGTTGGCCTCGTCCGTTGGGGCTTCGGTGACCGCTGGGGTCACGTCGGGCTTGATCCACCAGGTGTCGATGCCGACGTCGTACTTCGGCGATACCTTGGGGTGGCCGATGTGGTTCCAGTAGGCCACGCGCCAGGTCTTGATGTGCCAGTTGGGGATCACGTAGTAGCCCCACAGCAGCACGCGGTCCAGCGCCCGGCAATGGTCGATCAGGCTCTGGCGAGAGTCGGCGTTGATCAGCGCTTCCACCAGTTGGTCGATAGCCGGGTCGCGCAGGCCGATGAAGTTGCGGCTGCCGGGGTTGTCGGCCGCGCTGCTGCTCCAGTACTCGCGTTGCTCGTTGCCCGGGGAGTTGGACTGCGGGAAGCCGCTGACGATCATGTCGTAGTCACGCGAGCGCAGGCGGGTGATGTACTGCGAGACGTCGACACGGCGGATGTTCAGGTCGATGCCCAGGTCCGCAAGGTTGCGCTTGAACGGCAGCAGGATGCGTTCGAACTCGGTCTGCGCCAGCAGGAACTCGATCACCACCGGCTTGCCCTGGGCGTCGACCATCTTGTCGTCGACGATCTTCCAGCCGGCTTCCTGCAGCAGCTTGTAGGCCTTGCGCTGTTGCTCGCGGATCATGCCGCTGGCATCGCTGACCGGGTTGTGGAAGGCCTCGTTGAAGGCCTGGTCGGGAATCTTGCCGCGCAGCGGTTCGAGGATCTTCAGTTCATTGGCGCCGGGCAGGCCATGGGCGGCCATTTCCGAGTTCTCGAAGTAGCTGCCGGTGCGGGTGTAGGCGCCATTGAACAGCTGCTTGTTGGTCCATTCGTAGTCCAGCAACTGGCTCAGCGCCTCGCGCACGCGCACGTCCTGGAACAGCGGGCGGCGGATGTTGAAGACGAAGCCCTGCATCCCGGTCGGGTTGCCGTTGGGCAGCTCTTCCTTGATCAGGCGGCCTTCACGCACGGCCGGCACGTTGTAGGCAGTGGCCCAGTTCTTCGCGCTGACCTCCAGCGCGTAGTCGAAGGCGCCAGCTTTCAAAGCTTCCAGGGCGACGGCGGTGTCGCGATAGGAATCGAAGGTCATGGCATCGAAGTTGTAGAAGCCGCGGTTGATCGGCAGGTCCTTGGCCCAGTAGTCCTTGACCCGCTCGTAGCGGATGGTGCGGCCGGCCTTGACCTCGGCAACCTTGTACGGGCCGCTGCCTAGCGGGATTTCCAGGTTGCCGCGGTTGAACTCGCGGTTTTCGTACCAGTGCTTGGGCAGCACCGGCAGTTGGCCAAGAATCAGCGGCAGCTCGCGGTTGTTCTTGTGCTTGAACTTGAACAGTACCCGCAGCGGGTCTTCGGCGACCACCTCGGCAACGTCGCCGTAGTACTGGCGGTACAGCGGTGCGCCGTCCTTGATCAGGGCATTGAAGGTGAACACCACGTCGTCGGCGCGCATCGGGTGGCCGTCGTGGAAGCGCGCTTCGGGGCGCAGGTAGAAACGCACCCAGCTGTTGTCCGGGGCCTTCTCGATCTTGCCGGCGACCAAGCCGTACTCGGTGAACGGCTCATCCTGGCTCTGGCGCATCAGGGTGTCGTAGATGATGTTGAGGTTGTCGGCCGACACGCCCTTGTTGATGAACGGGTTGAGGCTGTCGAAACCACCGAAGCTGGACTGGCGGAAGGTGCCGCCCTTGGGCGCGTCGGGGTTCACATAGTCGAAGTGCTTGAAGTCAGCCGGGTATTTCGGCGGCTCGTCGTACAAGGTCAGCGCGTGCTGCGGCGCGGCCAGCGCGGGCAGGCTCAGGCAGGCGAACAGCAGGCTGCAGGCCAGGCGATGCGTCGGCGTCATTTGGCTTTCTCCGAAGGCTTTATCCACCAGGTATTCAGCCCGAGGGTGTAGGGCGGCGTGGTGACGAAGGCGAACCGGTTGCGGTAGGCCAGGCGGTGATTGTCGAGGTACCAGTTGGGGATCATGTAGTACTGCCATGAGAGCACGCGGTCCAGGGCGCGGGCGGCGGCGACCTGGTCGTCGCGGGTGCGCGCGGCCAGCAGGGTGTCGAGCAGGTGGTCGACCACCGGGTCCTTGACCCCAGCATAGTTCTTGCTGCCCTTGGTCGCGGCCTGGCTGGAATGGAAGTACAGCCATTGCTCGAGGCCCGGGCTCAAGGTCTGGTTCAGGGTCATCAGGATCATGTCGAAGTCGAACTGGTCCAGGCGCTGTTTGTACTGGGCACGGTCCACGGTGCGCAAGCGCGCGTCGATGCCGATGCTGGCCAGGTTTTCGACATAAGGTTGCAGGATGCGTTCGAGGCTTGGGTTCACCAGCAGCAGTTCCATGCGCATCGGCTGGCCCTTGGCGTTGACCAGGCGCTGGCCGTCGAGCTTCCAGCCAGCCTGGTTGAGCAGGCTCAGGGCTTGGCGCAGGGTCTGGCGGCCAATGCCGCGCCCATCGGTGTGGCTGACCTGGTAGGGCTGGGTGAACAGCTTGTCGGGCAGCTGGTCGCGCCATGGTGCCAGCAGCAGCCATTCCTTGCCGGTAGGCACGCCACTGGCGGCGAACTCGCTGTTGGGGTAGTAGCTTGTCGCACGGCAGTAGGCGCTGCTGAAAAGCGCGCGGTTGGTCCACTCGAAGTCGAGCATCAGGCCCAGCGCCTGGCGAACCCTGGGGTCGCTGAAAGTCGCCCGGCGGCTGTTCATGAACAGGCCTTGGGTCTGGGTTGGGATGCGGTGTGGGATCTGTGCCTTGATCACCTCGCCACGGCGCACGGCCGGGAAGTTGTAACCGTTGGCCCAGTTTTTCGCCTGGTGCTCGATATAGATGTCGAATTCGCCAGCCTTGAACGCTTCGAAGGCCACGGTGGCATCGCGATAGAACTCGAATTCGACGCGGTTGAAGTTGTACTTGCCGCGGTTCACCGCCAGGTCCTTGCCCCAGTAGTTCTTCACCCGCTCGAAAACCAGGCGCCGGCCGGGTTCCACCTGCGTGATGCGATACGGCCCGCTGCCCAGCGGCGGTTCGAAGGTGGTGGCCTCGAAGTCGCGCTTTTGCCAGTAGTGCTTGGGCAATACTGGCATTTCACCCAGGCGCAGGATCAGCAGCGGGTTGCCAGCACGCTTGAAGACGAAGCGGATACGCAGCGGGCCGAGGATGTCGATGCGCTGCACTTCCTGCAGGTTGGTGCGGTAGATCGGGTGGCCTTGCTTGAGCAGGGTGCGGTACGAGAACGCCACGTCGGCGGCGGTGATGGGCATGCCGTCATGCCAGCGCGCCTCCGGGCGAAGGTTGAACACCACCCAACTGCGGTCTTCGCTGTACTCCACCGAGCGGGCGATCAGGCCGTAGCTGGAGGTGGGCTCGTCACCGGAGGGGTCGTACTGACCGGTGCCGACCATCAGCGTTTCGTTCAGCTCGCTGACGCCATATTGCAGGAAGTTTGGCGTGGTGACCGGGCTGGTGCCCTTGAAGGTGTACGGGTTGAGCGTGTCGAAGGTGCCGAATGCCATGGCCCGCAAGGTACCGCCCTTGGGCGCTTGCGGGTTGACCCAGTCGAAGTGGGTGAATGTGGCTGGGTACTTGAGCGTGCCGAACTGCGCGTATCCGTGGCTTTCGCTCACCATCGCGACGGCGGGGAAGCTCAAGGCCAGGCTGAGTGACAGCAGGAGGGGACGTATCAAGTCGGCATCCGATCCAGAGGCGTTGGGCTTTGGTCGGGGTACAGTAACAGCTTGTCGGGTATGGAAAAAGAGAGAGTCAGCAGGCTATGAAATGCTTGATCTTGTAGGAGCAGCCTTGCGTCGCGAAAGGGCTGCGAAGCGGCCCCAACAATCTGTGCGACGCAGCTGAATTTTGGGGCCGCTTCGCAGCCCTTTCCGACCGGTCCGGCGCCCCGGCAAGGCCGCTCCCACAAAGGCCGTGGGGCGAGGCCGATATCAGTGGGAGAGGTAGACGGTCAGGGTCTGGCCTGGCTTGAGCGCATGCCCGCTGCGTGGGTTCCAGCGCTTGAGGTGCTGCATTTCGACATTGAAACGTTTGGCTACAAGATACAGAGAATCACCCTTGCGCACCTTGTACTGGGTGGAACGCTGGCCGGAGGCCGCTACGCGGTTGCCCGCAGCGCTCGGTGCGTTGCCACCGCGCAGCGCCAGGACCTGGCCGGCCTTGACGCGGTTGCCCGGCAGCTTGTTCCAGCGCTGGATGTCCTTGACCGCAACACGGTTTGCCTTGGCGATACTGCTCAGGCTGTCGCCACGCTTGACCCGGTAGCTGCGCGCTGCCGGCCCCTTGGCTTCTGCCACGGCGGCGGCGAACACGGCCTTGTTCGGCTGCAGGCTGACCAACTGCTCAGGCTTGAGGTTGGACAGGCTGTCGCTGAGCAGTTGTGCCTTGGCGGTGGGCACCAGCAGCTGCTTGGGGCCATCCACGGTCATGCGCTTCTTGAATGCCGGGTTGAGCTGAATCAGTTCGTCTTCATCTATGTTGGCGAAGGCGGCGACCCGCGACAGGTCGAGGCGGTCGTTGATGGCCACCGCTTCGAAGTACGGCTCGTTGGCGATCGGGTTGAGGTTCACGCCATAGGCTTCGGGCGTGGAGACCACCTGCGACAGGGCCAGCAGCTTGGGCACGTAGTCACGGGTTTCCTGCGGCAGCGGCAGGTTCCAGTAATCGGTGGGCAGGCCGAGTTTCTCGTTGCGCTCGATGGCCCGGCTGACGGTGCCTTCGCCGGCATTGTAGGCAGCCAGGGCCAGCAGCCAGTCGCCGTTGAACATGTCGTGCAGGCGGGTCAGGTAGTCCAGCGCGGCGTTGGTCGACGCGGTGATGTCGCGGCGGCCGTCGTAAAAGTTGGTCTGGCGCAGGTTGAAGTGACGCCCCGTTGCCGGCATGAACTGCCACATGCCCGCAGCGCTGGCACGCGAGTACGCCATCGGGTTATAGGCGCTTTCGATGGCCGGCAGAAGGGCCAGCTCCAGCGGCATGTCGCGCTCTTCAAGACGCTCGACAATGTAGTGCAGGTAAAGGCTGCCGCGTTCGCCAGCGCTTTCGATAAACGTCGGGTTGCTGGCGAACCACAGGCGTTGCTGCTCGATGCGCGGGTTGACGTCGATGTTGTCCTGCAGGGCGAAGCCCTGGCGCATGCGCTCCCACACATCCTGCGGCGGTTCGGCAGGCTTGACCGCCAGCGGCGAGGGCTTGTGCTTGATCCGTGCCTGGTAGCTGTGCGCGCGAACGCTATCGGCTTCGTCGAGCTGACGGGTGCTCTGGCAGCCCACCAGGGTGGCGGCCAGCGCCAGCGCACTGATTTGGGCCAGACGCGTCAGGGCGACTGAATGAGCGGTTCTGCGGCTACGGGAAGACATCGGCTGACACAGGTATCCGGGCGAAAAATTTCGGCGATTCTAGAAACCGCTCCCGCCTGGGTCAACCGTTGACATCCCGCTGCGATATATCTTGAGGTTATCAGAAGGAGTCCTTCCAAGACCTCAAAGCAGCAAAAACAGTGACCTGCGAGTCGTTTGGATGTCCCTTCCATTCGTCTGCTTTTTGTTTAACTAATGTTTCAGCGGTACGCAGGAAAGGGTTGGTCAGGCGCTCGAGACCGATGGTTGATGGCAATGTGATGCGATTTTCGGCGCGCAAACGACTAACGTCTTCGAACCGCTGCTGAACGTGCAGGTTGGTGGGCTCCACGGCCTTGGCGAAACGCAGGTTGCTCAAGGTGTATTCATGGGTGCAGTAGACTTCGGTCTGCTCCGGCAGCGCGGCCAGGCGGGCGAGGGCAGGCTGCATCTGCTGCGGCGTGCCTTCGAACATGCGCCCGCAACCGGCGGCGAACAGGGTGTCGCCACAGAACAGCAACGGCGTTGCTGGCTGATCGCTGTAATAGGCAATGTGCCCCAGCGTGTGGCCCGGCACGGCGAGCACCTGGAAGTTCACGCCCAGCACGCTGACCGGGTCGCCTTCGTCCAGCGCCAGGTCGCGGGCCGGGATCTGCTCCCGGGCTGGGCCACAGACGCGGGCACCGGTCTTCTGTTTGAGGCGTTCGACCCCGCCGACATGGTCATGGTGGTGGTGAGTCACCATGATGGTGTCCAGTACCCAGCCGGGGTTGGCGGCCAACCAGGCCTCCACCGGGCCGGCATCCCCGGGGTCGACCACCGCGCAGCGGCGTTTGGCAGTATCCTGTAACAACCAGATGTAGTTGTCGGAGAAAGCGGGAAGAGCGTCGATCTGTATCATGGTGCGGATCCGTATCGCCAGGCGTGGCACATGAGGCCATCTTAGCCGCGATGGCGCGGTGCGAGAACCTTCGAGGGAGAGCGCAATGACTGACCAAGCCTTTGCTCAGGCCGACCCGGAATGGGTCGAACTGATCAGCCTGGCCCGTGAGTGGTTCAACGGCCCACTCGGCCAGCTGATGTTGAAGGAGGAGGAAAAACTGCTGGAAGAAGAGCTCGGGCGCTTCTTCGGTGGCTACCTCGTGCACTATGGGCCCTGTGCCGAGGCACCGCCCAGCGCGCCCCAGGTGCAGCGTAACGTGCGCCTTGGCGCACCGCTGCCGGGGGTGGAGATCGTCTGCGAGGAGCAGGCCTGGCCGTTGAGCGAGCATGCCGCCGACGTGGTGGTGCTGCAGCATGGCCTGGACTTCAGCCTGTCGCCCCATGGCCTGCTGCGTGAGGCGGCCAGCGCGGTGCGCCCGGGCGGGCACCTGCTGATCGTCGGTATCAACCCCTGGAGCGGCTGGGGCATGCGCCATTTCTTCAGCCATGGCGCCCTGCGCAAGGCGCGCTGCATCTCGCCGTCGCGGGTGGGCGACTGGCTCAACCTGCTGGGCTTCGCGCTGGAGAAACGCCGCTTCGGGTGCTATCGTCCGCCGCTCACTTCGCCGGCCTGGCAGCAACGCCTGGCAGGCTGGGAACGGATGGCGGGAGGCTGGCAGAGCGCCGGCGGCGGGGTCTACCTGCTGGTGGCGCGCAAGATGGTGGTCGGCCTGCGGCCGTTGCGCCAGGTGCGTCGCGAGCCGATGGGCAAGCTGCTGCCGTTGCCGTTGGCCAAGGTCAACCGCAACGCTGCCAATCCGGATGCCGAAAAGCACTGAACATGAGTGGTACATGAGCGATAGCGTCGAGATGTATACCGATGGCGCCTGCAAGGGCAACCCTGGCCCAGGTGGCTGGGGCGTCCTGCTGGTCTTCAAGGGCGTCGAGAAGGAACTGTGGGGCGGCGAACGCGAAACCACCAACAACCGCATGGAGCTGATGGCGGCGATCCAGGGGCTGATGGCGCTCAAGCGTGAATGCGAGGTGGTGCTCACCACTGACTCGCAGTACGTGATGAAGGGCATCAACGAGTGGATGGTCAACTGGAAGAAACGCGGTTGGAAGACGGCCGCCAAGGAGCCGGTGAAGAACGCCGACCTGTGGCAGTTGCTCGACGAGCAGGTCAACCGCCACAAGGTCACCTGGAAGTGGGTGCGTGGGCATATCGGCCACCCCGGTAACGAACGTGCCGACCAGTTGGCCAACCGCGGCGTCGAGGAAGTGCGCGCCAAGCGCTGAGCTGCGCTACAATCGCCGCCTTAGTAACTGATGCAAGTTGGAGCGCCCCGCGTGGAGCAGCAGCAAGATAAACGCCTGGTCATTCTCGATACCGAAACTACCGGTATGCCGGTCAGCGAAGGCCACCGGATCATCGAGATCGGCTGTGTCGAGGTCATGGGCCGGCGCCTGACCGGGCGGCACTTCCACGTCTACCTGCAGCCGGACCGCGAAAGTGACGAGGGCGCGATCAACGTCCACGGCATCACTGATGCGTTCCTGGTCGGCAAACCGCGTTTCGCTGATGTGGCAGAAGAGTTCTTCGAATTCATCCAGGGTGCCACCCTGGTCATCCACAACGCGGCGTTCGACGTCGGCTTCATCAATAACGAGTTCGCTTTGCTGGGGCAGAGCGACCGCGCCGACATCGCCAACCACTGCACCATTCTCGATACCCTGTTGTTGGCCCGTGCCCGTCACCCAGGGCAGCGCAACAGCCTCGATGCGCTGTGCAAACGCTACGACATCGACAACTCCGGGCGTGAACTGCACGGCGCATTGCTCGACTCCGAGTTGCTGGCTGACGTCTACCTGGCGATGACCGGCGGCCAGACCAGCTTGTCGCTGGCCGGGCACGGGGCCGATGATGATGGTCAAGGGCAGGGCACGGGTGGCAGCGAGATCCGCCGCATCGTCGGGCGCGCGCCGGGGCGGGTGATCATGGCCAGTGCCGAGGAGCTCGAGGCGCATGCCGAGCGGCTGGCGGCGGTGGCCAAGTCGGCAGGTGGGCCTTCAATGTGGCAAGCCCTGACCGAGACACCTGCTGGCTGATCTGCAGGCCTGTCCCGCCCTCTTCGCGGGCAAGCCCACTCCCACACTGTGAAACCCTGTTGGGGGGCGGCGTGCCCGCGAAGAGGGCGGCACAGAGCGCGCAGGGCCTACTACCCTGAACAGGACAACAAGTCCTGCGGAGGTAGCAGCCGGATGTACAAGGACCTCAAGTTCCCGATTCTCATCGTCCACCGTGCCATCAAGGCTGACAGCGTTGCCGGCGAGCGCATCCGCGGCATCGCCGAGGAGCTGAGTCAGGACGGCTTCGCCATCATCAAGGCCGCCGACCATGCCGAAGCGCGCCTGGTCGCCACCACCCACCATGGCCTGGCCTGCATGCTGATCGCGGCCGAAGGCGTCGGCGACAACACCCACTTGCTGCAGAACATGGCCGAGCTGATTCGCCTGGCCCGCCTGCGTGCGCCTGACCTGCCGATTTTCGCCCTGGGCGAGCAGGTCACCCTGGAAAACGCCCCCGCCGAGGCCATGAGCGAGCTCAACCAGCTGCGTGGCATCCTTTATCTGTTTGAAGACACCGTGCCGTTTCTCGCCCGCCAGGTGGCGCGTGCTGCGCATAACTACCTCGACGGCCTGCTGCCGCCGTTTTTCAAGGCCTTGGTGCAGCACACCGCCCAATCCAACTACTCGTGGCACACCCCTGGGCACGGCGGAGGTGTGGCCTACCGCAAAAGTCCGGTGGGCCAGGCATTCCACCAGTTCTTTGGCGAAAATACCCTGCGTTCGGACTTGTCGGTCTCGGTGCCCGAGCTGGGCTCGCTGCTCGATCATACCGGCCCCTTGGCCGAGGCCGAGGCCCGCGCAGCGCGTAACTTCGGCGCTGACCACACCTTTTTCGTCATCAATGGCACTTCCACCGCCAACAAGATCGTCTGGCATGCCATGGTGGGTCGCGATGACTTGGTGCTGGTCGACCGCAACTGCCACAAGTCGGTGGTCCACGCCATCATCATGACGGGGGCGATTCCCATCTACCTGTGCCCGGAGCGCAACGAACTGGGCATCATCGGGCCGATTCCGCTCAGCGAGTTCAGCCCTGAGTCGATCCAGGCCAAGGTCCAGGCCAACCCACTGGCCGCGGGGCGTGAGCCACGGATCAAGCTGGCGGTGGTGACCAATTCCACCTACGACGGGCTGTGCTACAACGCCGGGCTGATCAAGCAGGCGCTGGGCAGCAGCGTTGAAGTGCTGCACTTCGACGAGGCCTGGTTCGCCTATGCGGCGTTCCATGAGTTTTTCGAGGGTCGCTACGCCATGGGCACCGCGTGCAGCGAGAGCAGCCCGCTGGTGTTCAGCACCCATTCCACCCACAAGCTACTGGCCGCCTTCAGCCAGGCATCGATGATTCACGTGCAGGATGGCGCCCAGCGCCAGCTGGACCGCGACCGCTTCAACGAAGCATTCATGATGCATATCTCCACCTCGCCGCAATACAGCATCCTCGCCTCGCTGGACGTGGCGTCGACCATGATGGAAGGCCCGGCCGGGCGCTCGCTGCTGCAAGAGATGTTCGACGAAGCCCTGAGCTTCCGGCGTGCCCTGGCCAACCTGCGCGAGCATATCGCCGCCGCTGACTGGTGGTTCAGTATCTGGCAGCCGCCAGCGGCGGAGGGCATCCATCGCCTGGCCGCGCAGGACTGGCTGCTGCAACCGGGTGCTGAGTGGCATGGCTTTGGCGAGGTGGCCGACAACTACGTGCTGCTTGACCCTCTGAAGGTGACCTTGGTGATGCCTGGGCTCAGCGCCGGTGGCGTACTGGGTGAGCACGGCATACCGGCGGCCGTGGTCAGCAAGTTCCTCTGGGAGCGCGGGCTGGTGGTGGAGAAGACCGGCCTGTACAGCTTTTTGGTGCTGTTCTCGATGGGCATCACCAAGGGCAAGTGGAGCACGCTGCTTACCGAATTGCTGGAGTTCAAGCGCCATTACGATGGCAACACTGCGCTGAGTACCTGCCTGCCGAGCGTGGTTGCAGTGGATGCCGCGCGATACCAGGGGCTGGGGCTGCGCGACCTGTGCGATCAGTTGCATGACTGCTACCGAGCCAATGCCACGGCCAAGCAGCTCAAGCGCTTGTTCACGCGTTTGCCGGAAGTGGCCGTGAGCCCGGCGCGGGCTTATGACCAGATGGTGCGCGGGGAGGTGCAGGCGGTGCCGATCGAAGCCCTGCTGGGCCGGGTCGCGGCGGTCATGCTGGTGCCGTACCCGCCGGGGATTCCGCTGATCATGCCGGGCGAGCGGTTCACCGAAGCGACCCGCTCGATCCTCGATTACCTGGCGTTTGCCCGGGCCTTCAACAGTGGTTTCCCGGGGTTCGTCGCCGATGTGCATGGCCTGCAGTGCGAAAGCGGCCAGTACACGGTCGACTGCATCAAGGAATGCGAATGATCTCGACGCCAGTCTGTGCCAGTTCGAAGCGGTTTTCGCCCAGGTGATTGACGCGATCGCCGATGGCCAGGCGGTAGGTGGTGATCGGTGCGCCCAGTGCGCTGCCGTCAGCCTGGAGGGTGGACTCCTGGAACTCGTGGACGGGGTAGATACGGCCTTCGGCGTCACGGGCGTGGAACTGGCCGACCATTACTGCTGCCATTTGGGGGGAAACCTCTGAATTGCGTAGGAAATGTCTGCAGACATAGACCGTATAAGGTACTCGGAAGTTTTCGCAGGGTGGAAAAAAAACCAGGCCGCCGAGGAACGGTCATCTATAACTACTGACGTCCCTTTTTCCCAGCAAAGGATGGATAACGCCATGAGCCAGGTGTATTCGGTAGCAGTGGTCGTCGGCAGCTTGCGCAAGGACTCTTACAACCGCAAGGTGGCCCGCGCACTTTCGGAGCTGGCGCCGTCCAGCCTTGCCTTGAAGGTCGTCGAGATCGGCGACTTGCCGCTGTACAACGAAGATGTCGAAGCCGAGGGTGTGCCTGAGGCGTGGACGCGTTTTCGCGATGAGATTCGCCGCAGTGATGCGGTGCTGTTCGTCACGCCGGAGTACAACCGTTCGGTGCCGGGCGGCCTGAAGAATGCCATCGACGTCGGTTCGCGGCCCTACGGGCAAAGCGCCTGGGGCGGCAAGCCGGCAGCGGTTGTGAGCGTCTCGCCGGGTGCCATTGGCGGGTTCGGTGCCAACCATGCCGTGCGCCAGTCGTTGGTGTTTCTCGACATGCCGTGCATGCAGATGCCAGAGGCTTATATTGGTGGGGCAGCGAGCCTGTTCGAGGACAATGGCAAACTCAATGACAAGACCCGGCCCTTCTTGCAGGGTTTCATCGACAAGTTCGCTTCGTGGGTAAAACTGAACCGGGCGGTCTGAACGGACCTGCTTGTGGATGCCCGGCACAGCGTTGTAGCTCATTCGGAATCTTGAACGCAACAGAGGTAGGTGCCACGCAGGCCAGGTGATCTGCCCAGAAGCTGTCGCGGGCAAGCCCGCTCCTTACAGGCTCGATGAGACCTTGGGAGTGGGCATGCTCGCGACGGGCTTGACGTCTAGCCGTCAGAACGCCTGCGGCATCTCGCCTTTGGCCAGGCGCTGGTTGATATCAGCGATAACCTCTGGCAGTTCATTGATGGTGTCGATCAGGTAATGCGGGCGTGAGCGCTCGAACATTGCGTGAATACGCGTGCGTTCGCTTTCCAGCTTCTCCGAGCTCAATGCCTGGTAGCCTTCCCAGGTGAGGCCCAAGGCGTTGCCCGAGCACACCAGGGCCACGGTCCACATGCCGGCACGCCGGCCTTCCAGGATGCCCGGCACAGTGTCGTCAACCTTCACGCAGGCCGCCACATCGTCGATACCCAAGGCAATCACGTTGGCCAGGGCCTGGGCTGGCCACGGGCGGCCGTTCGGGGTCTCGTCGGTGGCCACCACATGGTCGGCGACATAGCCATTCTTCGCGGCCAACGCCACCACCTTGTCCATCACGACCTTCGGGTAGCCCGAGCAAGAGCCAATCTTCAAGCCGTCCTGGCGCAGGCCGGTGAGGGTGTCCAGGGCGCCGGGGATGAGCGCCGAATGCACGGCGATCTTTTCGATCTGCAGCGGCATGAAACGGTTATAGATGGCGGTGACATCGTCATCAGTGGGGGTGCGGCCGAACACCTTGCGATAGCGCTCGGCGATTTCCGGCACGTCACACAGGGTGCGGATGTGATCCCACTTGCCCATGCCCATCGGGCCACGGGCTTCTTCGATGGAAACCTGGACATCGAACTCGGCGAAAGCTTCGACGAAAATCTGGGTGGGTGCGAAGGAGCCAAAGTCGACCACGGTGCCGGCCCAGTCGAGGATCGCGGCTTGCAGCTGGGTGGGGTTGTTGTAATTCATGTGCGCTAATTCCTGAGTTCGGTTGGGCGAAGGGTCAGATGTCCAGTACTTCCATTTCCCGCAGCACCTCGGCCACGGCATTCACGGCGGCCTGCATGCCGTCCGGGCCGACCACGCCGATACAGCCGACACGGAAGGTCTCGACCTGGGTCAGCTTGCCCGGGTAGAGAATGAAGCCCTTGGCCTTTACCCGCTCGTAGAAGTCCTTGAACTGATAACGGGCGTCGTTCGGCGCGTGGAAGGTGACGATGATCGGCGCCTGGATATCCGCTGGCAGGAAGCTGCGCAGGCCGATAGCGGCCATGCCGTCGAGCAAGGTCTTGCAGTTGCTGGTGTAGCGCTGGTGGCGGGCAGGCAGGCCGCCTTCCTCGTTGTATTGCTGCAGCGCCTCATGCAGGGCGGCGACCACATGAGTCGGGGGAGTAAAGCGCCATTGGCCGGTCTTGGCCATGTAGGTGTGCTGGTCGTGCAGGTCCATGGCCAGCGAGTGGGCATTACCTTCGGCAGCGGCCAGGGCGGCTTTTTCAGCGAAAACGAAGCCCATGCCGGGTACGCCTTCCAGGCATTTGCCGGAGGCGGCGATCAGTGCCTCGAAGGGAACCTCGCGGGCATCGATTGGCAGCGCGCCGAACGAACTCATGGCGTCGATGATCAGGCGTTTGCCGTGGCGCTTGATCACTTGGGCAATCTCTGGCAACGGGTTGAGGATGCCGGTGCTGGTTTCGCAGTGGATCAGCGCCACGTGGGTCACCGCAGGGTCGGCGGCCAGCAGGCGATCGACGTCGGTGGCGGTGGTCGGCTGGTCCTCGGCGGTCTCGAAGGTGCTGTAGGTTCGCCCCAGTACCTTGCAGATCTTCGCCAGGCGTTGGCCATAGGCACCATTGATCAGCACTAGCACCTTGCCGTCACGCGGTACCAGAGTGCCGATGGCAGCTTCCACGGCAAAGGTACCGCTGCCCTGCAGCGGTACGCAGTGGTGGCTGGCGCTGCCATCGATGATTGCCAGCAGCTGTTCGCAGACACTGGCGGTAAGTTGATTGAAGTCGCGGTCCCAGGAGCCCCAGTCCACCAGCATGGCTTGGCGGGTGCGGGCGGAGGTGGTCAGGGGGCCGGGGGTCAGCAGGATCGGGGCGTTGCTCATTCCGTGGTTCCTCACAAGCGGCGGGTGGTCAGCCGGAAAACTGGCGCTGAAACTACGGGACCTAGGTTGCAATTCGCCTGCCTATCAATCAAATTGTTTGTTGTTATTCGAGCTATAAGTCAGGCCGATAAATATGAACCTGTTTCAGTTGCGTGCCTTCGATGCCGTCGCCCGGGAGGGCAGCTTTACCCGTGCCGCGGCACGCCTGTTCATCAGCCAGCCGGCGGTTACCGGACATGTCAAGGCGCTGGAGGAGCATTACCAGATCACCCTGTTGCGCCGTACTGCCCGGCGTGTCGAGCTGACCGAGGAGGGCACCCGACTGGCAGCTATCACTCGCGCGATGTTCGGCCTGGCGGAAGAGGCCCAGGCGATGCTCGAGGCCAACCGGCAGTTGCTTACCGGTCGGCTGGAAGTGGCTGCGGACGGGCCACACCGGGTCATGCCGATGCTCGCCCAGTTGCGCGAGCGCTACCCGGGCATCACCGTCAACCTGCGCCTGGGTAATGCCCAGGAAACACTGGCGGCGTTGCTGTCGGAGCACGCCGATGTCGCCGTGCTGACCGAGATCGAGCCACGCAAGGGCCTGTATCTGCAGGCCCTGTGCGAATCGCAGTTGTGTGCGCTGCTACCGGCCGGACATGCCTGGGCGAGTGGCGAAAGTGACTTGCCGTTGGCGCAACTGCATCAGCAGATCATGGTATTGCGCGAACCCAGTTCGACGACCCGCCGTACATTCGACAAAGCCTGTGCCGCTGCGGGTGTGCAGCCACGTGTGCTGCTGGAGCTCGATAGCCGGGAAGCAGTGACCGAGGCGGTGGCTTCGGAGCTGGGGGTGGGGGTGGTTTCGTCGACCGAAGTGGCCAACGACCCGCGTGTGGTGGCAAGGCCGCTGGCGGGCAAGGGGCTGGTCAACCAGCACATGATCGGCTGCCTGGAGCGGCGGCGTGAACTGCGGTTGATCCAGGCATTCATGGGGTTGGCGCAGAGCCAGTGATACAGCGCTGACATTTTCCCTTGCCAGGCCTAACATGGCCGCCACAGACCAGCCCGGATGGCCGATGAGCGAAAAAGACACCATCTCCATGCAACTGGTGCGCGAAGCGCTGTTGCAGACCTGCCCCAATGGGCAAGCCGATCTCAGCGTGCTGATGCGTGCCGGTATCGACCCTGCGCAGCTTGAACTGCCGCAGGCGCGGGTGCCTGCCGAGGCCTACGCGCGGTTGTGGCGGCTGCTGGCACGGCGTTGCAACGATGAATTCTTTGCCATGGACCGGCGTGGTCTACCCGTGGGCAGCCTGGCATTCCTGAGCCGTGCGGCTATGGCTCAGCCTACCTTGGGCGAGGGCCTGGAGGTTGCGCTCGGTTTTCTATCGCTGATGCTCGAAGACCTGCAGCCCAGCCTGGTGCGCCAGCAGAGCCTGGCCGAAATCGTCATCAACGAACCCCGCGATCAGCCGCGTCGAGCGTTTACTTACTTCACTTTCTGGATGATCGTGCACGGTGTCGCCTGCTGGCTGGCGGGCCGCCGCATTCCGATCCTGGCAATAGACCTGCGTTGTTCCGAGCCCTCTTTCTGTGATGATTACCGGGTCATGTTCTCGGAAAGCCTGCAGTTCGACAGGCAGCGTACGCGCATGATCATTGCCGCCGATAGCCTGGACCTGCCACTTAAACGGACGCCCCAAGAGTTGCAGCGCTTCCTGGCCGAAGCGCCTGGAAATATTCTGGTCAAGTATCGCGACCCTGCCAGCCTGGGGCGGCGTGTGCGCAACGATCTTTTGCATTTGCACCCGTACCAGTGGCCCGACGCCGACGCGCTGGCCCGGCAGCTGTGTCTGTCACCTTCCACCCTGCGCCGACGCCTGGCCGAAGAGGGGCAGACTTACCAAGGGCTGAAGGACAGTGTGCGGCGTGAATTGGCGATCGCCTGGCTCAGCGAGGTTGAGCCGTCCATGGCGGATATCGCCGAACGCCTGGGATTTGCCGACAGCAGTTCGTTCTACAAGGCATTTCGCAAGTGGTTCGGCTGCAATCCCGGCCATTACCGAGCGTTGGTTCAGGCCCGAGGGCCCCACTGCTGAGAGGCAGCTCCCGGAATTGCTGCGGTAACTGCTCTGCTTCCCTCTGAACCTTCCCCGGCATGGGTGAAAGATTGTGCCCCTCTCATCAGTACAGAGGGTTCCTCATGCGCACATTTCCGGCTTTACCCCGTGTCCGCAACAGTGTCACTGCCAGCGATATGCAAAAAGCCGCTGACGCGTTCACCCAATCGCTCCCACAATGGATCAAAGGTGCCTCTGCAGCGAACATCCACACGCTGCGGGTACTGATTGCCAGCCATAGCGTCAGTCAGGCGGCTGTGGCCAGCGCGACCCAGGCAGCAGTGCCTTTGCGGGAATATGCCGAAAGCATGCTCTCCAAAGCCCTGGCAGGCCTGCTGCCACGTGGGCAGACACTGACCACGCTGCAGTGGCGAAGAAAGATCCGCACGGGGCAAGGGCAGTCCACTCCCCATATTCAGGATTCTTGGGAAGTGCAGCCTGCGCTGACGCGCCTGATGCAGAACTTTGCCGCAGGCGTTACGCCGTTGAGCGGCAGTGGCCTGGTCATCCAGCGTGATGACGAAGAAGTGATTGGCAATACCGAGGAATTGATCGAGGCGTGCCGCAAGCTGGATGCTGGAAAACAGTACCAGACGTTGCTTGATCAAATGTTCACCCAGAACAAGACCGTGCTGGTCACTGACAAGCTTGCGGGTTTCAAGCTGGCCGTGCACGTTGCGTTTCTGAAGAACAAGATCGACGAGGATGTGAAAACCGCACTGCAAAACTACGCCGATGGTTCGAGCGCCAGGGGCGCCGAGACCAGGCTGACCGCGTACCCTGGTTTGATGTCCATGTTGGGCGTGCGTGTTCATGAGGCGCTGATTATCCAGTTGCAGACCGCCGATGGTAACAGTGCCGGTGTAGTTACCTACATGCCCGGCGATGCTCGCAATCCATTGCGCTGGCACCGTTCAACGCGCGACGTGCAAGCTGAATGGGTAACCGCCCTCAAGGAGGAGCGTTACCTGCGTGAGTTGCTGCAATTGATCGCTCTGGATCAGCGCAACGCGTTTTTCCGTACGCTGCAGTCGCGGTTGATGGATGCGGTACCGGATCTGGAGATCGAGGGTGATACCGGTCATGGTTCTGTTTTTACAAGATGGGTGGATACGCAGATCGAACGTGCGTGCGCAGATGCCAAGGTACTTCTAGTGCCTACCGCAGATGCAGATGCCCAGGCCAGTCGCGAACGCCTGGAAGACTGGAAGTCGCTTGGCTGGGGGCTGGCCGGGCTGGCGGGTTTCTTCATCCCGGCAGTTGGGGGCGTGCTGTTGGTGGCATTGGTGAAGGATGTATGTGCCCAGGTGTTTGAAGGCGTTGCAGACTGGGCCAAGGGGCATGATCACGAGGCCCTGCAACATGCACTGAACGTGGCACAAATTGCTGCTGCTACGGCTGCGGGGGTGGGTGTAGGTGCAGCGGTCGGGCATTTGGTCAGCAAGGCGCTGGTCGAAGGCCTGGAAGCGGTCACGTTGGACAACAATGCCCAAGGTTTATGGAACGGCGACCTGAGCATCTACGAGAGCGAGTTGCCGGATGACGCGATCATGGGTGAGGATGGTTTGTACTTCAGCGGTGACCGCCGTTGGCTAAAGGCTGGCAGTCATCATTACGAGGTACATCAGCCGAGTGAAAACGGGGCCTGGCGGCTGGTTCACCCGGAATGCCCGCATGCCTATGGCCCGGTGCTGCAGCGCAACGCCGAGCGCTTGTGGCTGCTGCCTGACGACTCGCCGCTGGACTGGGATGATGCGCCGCAAATGCTCGCCCGCCTCTGGCCACAGCAACGCCCGCTTGATCAGCAACGTGCGAGGCAGGTGCTGCAGGCAGCCTGCAGCGATGTGGACGAATTGCGCGGTATCCTGGTAGAGAATCGTCCGTTGCCGGCCAACCTGCGAGAGACGCTTCGCCGTTTCGAGGCCGATGAAAAGATCGAGCGTTTCTTTGAGTCGCTGGCTGCTGATACGTCCGAGATTGATGACCCGGTGCTTCTGAAGTGGTGCGAGAAGCGCCCCGGCATAGCCGAGCTGGCTGCCACCGCACGACCTTTGGCTATCCTCGATCAGCAGAGCCTTCTGCGTCATGACCTGTTCAAGTTCCTGACATTCGTCGAACCGGTTTCTGACCCTGTCGTTTCGGTGCTCAATCGCGATTTCCCCGGTTTGCCAACCGACTATGCCATCGAGTTGGCCAGCCAGGTGAGCGGCGATGAGCGCGAAGAGATCGAATTGCTGCAACGGCTACCGCTTTCAGTGGCAACCAAGGCGCGCTCCCTGCTTCAGCTCACCAGGGTGAATCATGCCGTGCAAGGCCTGATGCTGCGTAACGCTTACAGCGATGTCAGTGGAGAAGTGGGGTTGGGGTTGCTTTCGAGGCTTGGCTCCTGGTCTTTCAATCAGCGTGTGGAGTTGCGCTCCGGCTCTGCAGAAGGGCGTCGCCTGGCGGTGCTCAACTCGCAGTCACCGGAAGCAGGTCAGGTAATAATGGTGCGTAGAGAGGGCGCGTTCCTGCTGTATGACGATAATGGCCTGGAGCTCCCAGCGCAGAGCACTGCTGCTGATGACTTCTTCAACGCCATCGTCACATTGCTGACAGCACAACAGAAAGCCGCCCTCGGCCTCGGCAGTGACGATCAGGCAGGCGAACTGCGGCGGCAGGTCGTCAGACTGCTGCCAACCGGCAGGCAGAAGCTGATAAGACTGTTTGCCTGGCGGGAAGAGCCGAGCTGGTTCAACCCAGGGCAGCGATTGGACGATGGCCGTGTAGGGTACCCATTGGGCGGCAGCGTGTCCCGTGTTCAGGGGCCGGGACGGAGGATCCGGCGGCGGTTGGCCAGGCTCTATGAAGGCGCTACTCCCAGGCAGATTGACGAGCAGCTTAATCGCATCCTGGGCGCTGCCAATCCGTACGCAGCGCTGTTGATGGAAGAACATAACTATCTACTGTTGAACGGTCAGCTAGAAACGTGGGTCGCGGCGGGGCGAGAAGGCGAGCGGGCATCGCGTCGCTTGCTTGCGCAAATGTTGCGACGAGCTTGGCGCAGGCAATTGCCGATTGATCGCGATGAGAGTGCCGTGGAAGGCTTCGTTCTGGACCTGAGCGGTCATCGTGTGACCAGCCTGCCTGAGCTGGATGCCTCAATCGACTTCCATCACGTCACCTCCCTGGTAATGGTCAATACCCCGCTGCAGGAGGTTCCCGACGCCTTCTTCAGCTGTTTCGGGCAACTACGCCGACTGAACATGGCGCGCAACCGTTTGGAGGCGCTACCGGTCGGCATTCGCCATCTCCCATTACTCGAACGACTCGAGCTCTCTTACAACAGTATTCGAAATGGCGAGCGCGTATCCGAGGCGCTCGGCTCACTGACTCATTTGCAGGATCTGGACCTCAGTTTCAATCCGTCGCTTCGCCGCTTGGCCTTGGTCAACAGGGCTTCAGTGTTGAGGCGCCTGAACCTGCGGCTTTGCGGGCTGCTGGAATGGCCCACTGGGTTGGAACAGTGTCGGATGCTGCGCTGGATCGACTTGAGTTCCAATAACTTGACCTCCGTGCCAGCTGCCATCCAGGCGATGCCGTATACATTTCGTATTTCAATTCTGTTGGATCGAGGTGCTGTTGAGGCTGCGCAACTGGAGCGCCTGTATGCGCGCCCTGCGCCTTTCCATCCGCCCGCTCTGCAATCTGCCCCTGAGCTGCTGGCTGCCAGGGCAGCCTGGGTGGCAGGGGAACAGGCGCAAACGCGTGGGGAAACATGGGATCGATTGTTCGCCGACCCCAGAAACAGTGAATTGGAAGTCATCCTGCGCAGGCTGCAGGAAAGCAGCGATTTTCGCGATCAGGTTCATCGGGCTGAACTGAATACGCGGGTGTGGACGTTGCTTGAAGCCATGGACACCGATGCTGCGCTCATCGACGAGGTCCATGCCCATGCGATTGGCGATGCCACCTGCGCGGATGATGTCGTCGATCGGTTCAGCGAGCTGCATCTGCTCGCGTTGGTGAGCAACGCGAAGCGCTTGGCCGTGGCGGCCGGGCAGCAACAGGCGTTGCTAGACCTTGGGCAAGGATTGTTCAGGCTACAGTTGCTCAATCAACACGTCGGCCACTACATCGCTGAGAAATCCGCGACCAATCCAACCCTGGATGCCATCGAAGTCAGCCTTTATTTTCGGTTGCAGCTGACCCAAGAGATGAATCTGCCCGGTCAGCCCGGTTCGATGTTGTTTGGCGCGATAGCCAATGTCAGTGAGGCGGATCTCGACGCTGCAAGGGCCTTTGTAAGGCGCGCGGGAACAGTTGAAGCAAAAGCGGCATTCCTGAGCCATCAGGCGTTCTGGGTCCAGTGGTTGGAAAAACACCGCGCGGGCGACTTCGAACCCATCCTTGAGCAGTTCCAGGAACAAGGGAGCCAGTTGTTCGAGCAAAAGTCCGCGTTGACCGACCAGCAGTACAAAGACCAGTTCGATAAGCTGGCCGCAGAACTTGATCAAATGAAAAACCGACTGGTTCTCTGGTTGACCAAGCCGATGCTGAAGCCCGACGCGGACTCGGACCTGCCAGCTGGCGACCAAACCGGTCATCCAGATTGACAGCTTTGGCCATTGCCCGGCAGGGCAGGTAGCGACAACATCGTCAGACCAATGGTGCAGGCCAACAATAAAAAACCAGGAGTCTGACGATGCGTGATTACGCCGATGCCGCCCGTTCGTTCGACCATGCTCAGGCCGCTCGCGCAGCGCTGTGCGGGCAACTGACCGCGCTCAATGCCTGTGTCGAATGCTGCGACCGGCATGTGGGACGCGGCAAGCTGGCCCTGCTGTGGGAAGGCCGCGATGGCGACAGCAAGCGGTATACCTTCGATGAGCTGGCGGCCTTGGCGGCGCGTTTTGCCAACGTGCTCAAGGCCCAAGGTGTTAATGCGGGTGACCGCGTTGCGGGCTTGATGCCGCGCACTCCGGAGTTGTTGGTGACCATACTCGCCACCTGGCGCCTGGGCGCGGTCTACCAGCCGCTGTTCACCGCATTCGGCCCCAAGGCCATCGAGCATCGTCTGGAGCAATCGGCTGCGTGTGTCGTCGTCACTGACCGGCACAACCGCGCCAAGCTGGATGACGTTCATGATTGTCCGACGGTCATCACCGTGCAGGCACGTGCTGGCGAGCTGGATTTCCATGGCTGCCTGGAAGGTGTCGCTGACGGGTGCGAGCCCGTCATGCGCACGGGCGACGACCCGTTCCTGCTGATGTTCACCTCGGGGACCACAGGCCCGGCCAAGCCACTCGAAGTCCCCTTGCGCGCCATCGTCGCGTTCCAGGGCTACATGCGCGATGCCATCGACCTGCGCCCGCAGGACAACTTCTGGAACCTGGCCGACCCAGGCTGGGCCTACGGCCTCTATTACGCAGTCACCGGCCCTTTGTCACTGGGCCACGCCACGACTTTCTACGATGGCCCGTTCAGCGTCGAGAGCTGCGCACGCATCATCAACAAACTGGGCATCAGCAACCTGGCCGGCTCACCAACGGCCTATCGGCTGCTGATCGCTGCAGGCAGTGAGTTTTCTTCGCCGATCAAAGGCCGCCTGCGAGTCGTCAGCAGCGCCGGCGAGCCGCTCAACCCCGAAGTGATTCGTTGGTTCGCCGACGAACTGGGTGTGACCATCCACGATCACTACGGCCAGACTGAACTGGGCATGGTGCTGTGCAACCACCATGGCCTGGCGCATCCGGTGCACCTGGGCTCAGCCGGTTTCGCCATCCCCGGCCATCGCATCGTCGTGCTGGATGAGCAAGGTGCCGAATTGCCGGCCGGCCAGCCAGGGATTCTGGCCGTGGACCGTGAGCAATCGCCCTTGTGCTGGTTTGGTGGCTATCACGGCGTGCCCACCCGATCCTTCGTCGGCAAGTACTACCTCAGCGGTGACACCGTGGAGCTGAACCCTGACGGCAGCATCAGCTTCGTCGGTCGCAGTGATGACGTGATCACTACTTCAGGTTACCGGGTCGGCCCGTTCGACGTGGAAAGTGCGCTCATCGAGCACCCGGCAGTGATAGAGGCAGCGGTGATCGGCAAGCCGGACCCTGAGCGCACCGAACTGATCAAGGCGTTCGTCGTGTTGGCTAACGGCTATCAAGGCGACGCTCAGCTGGAAGAAACCCTGCGTCAGCATGTACGCCAACGCCTTTACGCCCATGCCTACCCCCGCGAAATCGAATTTGTCAGCGAGTTGCCAAAGACCCCGAGCGGCAAGCTGCAACGCTTCATCCTGCGCAATCAGGAAGTCGCCAAACAACACGCGCAACAGGCCACCCCTGCCAGCGCCTGAAAGGAACCAGATCATGCAGATAGCCAATAAGCACTTCATTGTCAGCGGCGCCGCTTCCGGGCTGGGTGCTGCCACCGCGCAGATGCTGGTCGAGGCCGGCGCCAAGGTCATGCTGGTCGACCTCAATGCCCAGGCTGTGGAGGCCAAAGCCCGCGAGCTGGGTGAAAACGCCCGCTTCGCAGTGGCTGACATCAGTGACGAGCAGGCCGCCCAGGCGGCGGTCGATGCGGCAGTCAGCGCCTTCGGCCGCCTCAACGGGCTGGTCAACTGCGCCGGCATCGTCGGCGCCGAGAAGGTGCTGGGCAAGCAGGGCCCGCATGGACTGGCCAGCTTCGCCAAAGTCATCAACGTCAACCTGCTGGGCAGCTTCAACCTGTTGCGCCTGGCCGCCGCTGCCATGGCTGAAGGCGCTGCGGACGAGGGAGGCGAGCGTGGCGTGATCATCAATACCGCCTCCATCGCGGCCTACGACGGCCAGATCGGCCAGGCTGCCTATGCTGCATCCAAAGGCGCCATCGCCAGCCTGACCTTGCCCGCCGCGCGTGAGCTGGCGCGTTTCGGCATCCGCGTGATGACCATTGCCCCGGGCATCTTCGAGACACCTATGATGGCCGGCATGAGCGAGGACGTGCGCGCTTCGCTGGCCGCCGGCGTACCGTTCCCACCGCGCCTGGGTCGCCCGCAGGAATACGCAGCGCTGGCGCGCCATATCATCGAGAACAGCATGCTGAACGGCGAGGTGATCCGCCTCGACGGCGCACTGCGCATGGCTGCCAAGTGAGGAGAATGAACATGACACTTGCCAACGATCCGATCGTTATCGTCAGCGCCGTGCGCACGCCCATGGGTGGCCTGCAGGGCGATCTCAAGAGCCTGACTGCGCCGCAGCTGGGCAGTGCAGCCATCCGCGCAGCCGCAGAGCGCGCCGGCATCGATCCGGCCAGTGTCGAGCAGGTGCTGTTCGGCTGCGTATTGCCAGCCGGCCAGGGCCAGGCACCTGCACGTCAGGCTGCGCTGGGTGCCGGCCTGGACAAGCACACCACCTGCACCACGCTGAACAAGATGTGCGGCTCGGGCATGCAGGCGGCGATCATGGCCCATGACCTGCTGCTGGCCGGCAGCGCCGAAGTGGTCGTGGCCGGTGGCATGGAAAGCATGACCAACGCTCCCTACCTGCTGGATAAAGCCCGTGGTGGCTACCGCATGGGCCACGGCAAGATCATCGACCACATGTTCATGGACGGTCTGGAAGACGCCTATGACAAAGGCCGCCTGATGGGCACCTTCGCCGAAGACTGTGCCCAGGCCAACGCCTTCAGCCGCGAAGCCCAGGACCAGTTCGCCATCGCCTCGTTGACCCGCGCCCAGAACGCGATCAAGAGCGGCCGCTTTGCCGCCGAGATCGTGCCGGTAGAGGTTACCGAGGGCAAGGAAAAGCGCCTTATCAAAGACGACGAACAGCCGCCTAAAGCTCGCTTGGACAAGATCCCCCAGCTTAAACCGGCCTTCCGCGAAGGCGGCACGGTGACTGCCGCCAACTCCAGCTCGATCTCCGACGGTGCCGCGGCGCTGGTACTGATGCGTCGCTCCGAAGCCGACAAGCGCGGCCTCAAGCCGTTGGCGGTAATCCGCGGCCATGCTGCCTTCGCCGATACCCCGGCTCTGTTTCCGACCGCGCCGATCGGTGCCATCGACAAACTGATGAAACGCACTGGCTGGAGCCTGGGTGAAGTCGACCTGTTCGAGATCAACGAAGCGTTTGCCGTGGTCACCCTGGCGGCGATGAAGCACCTCGACCTGCCGCACGACAAGGTCAATATCCATGGTGGCGCCTGCGCCCTCGGCCACCCGATCGGCGCCTCGGGCGCGCGCATTCTGGTGACGCTGCTTTCAGCCCTGCGCCAGAACAACCTGCGTCGCGGCGTGGCAGCCATCTGCATCGGCGGTGGCGAGGCCACGGCCATGGCTGTCGAATGCCTGTATTGAGGTGAACCATGCTGGTAAATGAAGATCAACAACAGATCGCCGATGCGGTACGTGCCTTTGCCCAGGAACGTCTCAAGCCGTTTGCCGAACAATGGGACAAGGAGCACCGCTTCCCGAAGCAGGCCATTGAAGAAATGGCCGAGCTCGGGCTGTTCGGCATGCTGGTGCCGGAGCAATGGGGCGGCAGTGATACCGGTTACGTCGCCTACGCCATGGCGCTGGAGGAGATCGCTGCCGGTGACGGCGCCTGCTCGACCATCATGAGCGTGCACAACTCGGTGGGTTGCGTGCCGATCCTGCGGTTTGGCAACGAGCAACAGAAAGCGCAGTTCCTCACCCCGCTGGCCATGGGCTCGATGCTTGGGGCGTTTGCCCTGACCGAACCACAGGCCGGTTCCGACGCCAGCAGCCTGAAGGCTCGCGCTCGGCTTGAGGGTGACCACTATGTGCTCACTGGCAGCAAGCAGTTCATCACGTCCGGGCAGAATGCCGGTGTGGTGATCGTCTTTGCCGTAACTGATCCAGGGGCGGGCAAGCGTGGCATCAGTGCCTTCATCGTGCCCACCGACTCGCCGGGCTACCAGGTGGCGCGGGTCGAAGACAAGCTGGGCCAGCATGCCTCGGATACCTGCCAGATCGTTTTCGATAATGTGCGCGTGCCAGTGGCCAACCGCCTGGGTGCGGAAGGCGAGGGCTACAAGATTGCCCTGGCCAACCTTGAAGGCGGCCGTATCGGCATTGCCTCGCAGGCGGTGGGCATGGCCCGTGCGGCTTTCGAAGTGGCACGCGACTACGCCAATGAACGGCATAGCTTCGGCAAGCCATTGATCGAACATCAAGCCGTGGCCTTCCGGCTGGCCGACATGGCAACGAAGATTGCAGTGGCGCGGCAGATGGTGCTGCACGCGGCCGCGCTGCGTGACGCCGGGCGCCCGGCGCTGGTGGAAGCGTCGATGGCCAAGCTGTTTGCCTCGGAAATGGCCGAAAAGGTCTGTTCGGATGCCTTGCAGACCTTGGGCGGATATGGCTATCTGAGCGACTTCCCGCTGGAGCGGATCTACCGCGACGTTCGGGTCTGCCAGATCTATGAAGGCACCAGCGACATTCAGCGCATGGTCATTGCGCGCAATCTTTGAAGGAGCAGACTGCATGGCATTCGAAACCATCCTGTTGGATATCCACGGAAAGGTCGGCCTGATCACTCTCAACCGCCCGCAGGCGCTCAATGCGCTGAACGCGCAGATCGTCGGCGAGATCAACCAGGCCCTGGACCAGCTCGAGCATGACCCGAACATTGGCTGCGTGGTGCTCACCGGCTCTGCCAAGGCTTTTGCCGCGGGGGCCGACATCAAGGAAATGGCCGAACTGCAATACCCACAGATCTACGTTGACGATCTGTTCAGCGATGCCGATCGCATCGCCAACCGGCGTAAACCGATCATCGCCGCAGTCTCCGGCTTCGCCCTGGGCGGTGGCTGCGAACTGGCGATGATGTGCGACTTCATCCTCGCTGCCGACAATGCCAAGTTCGGCCAACCGGAAGTCAACCTCGGCGTGCTGCCGGGCATGGGGGGCACCCAGCGCCTGACCCGTGCGGTGGGCAAGGCCAAGGCCATGGAACTGTGCCTGACCGGCCGCCTGATGGGCGCCGAAGAAGCCGAGCGCGCCGGCCTGGTGGCGCGCATCGTGCCGCAGGCGCAGTTGCTGGAAGAAGCACTGAAGGTCGCAGCAACCATTGCCAGCAAGTCGATCCCGGTGAGCATGATGGTCAAGGAAAGCGTCAACCGCGCCTTCGAGGTGACCCTCAGCGAGGGTGTGCGCTTCGAGCGTCGGGTGTTCCACGCAGCGTTTGCCACCGAAGATCAGAAAGAAGGCATGGCGGCTTTCATTGCCAAGCGCGAGGCACAATTCAAGGACCGTTGAAGCGAGCAGGGTGCTTTAGCGGCAGTACCGCGTGCTGCGATTTGCCTTGGTGCATGCAGCGGACGGGTCAGCGTCACGGTATACCTTGGTATACCGTGACGCTTTCTTTTCGAGCCGGGCGAGGGTGCCAGCGGGCGGATTCCAGATCCATTCGGGCAATTTCTCCCATCATTGCTGTTGCTCAAGGCGACGTAGCGCCTTAGACTGCCGCCCCCTGTAAAAGAGTGCCGGTTGGCGCTTGAAGAATTCCGCTGCCGATGCCGAGGCGTCGGCGACACCTGAATCGCCCAAATGCACATTTTTTCATAGAGAAATCGATGACCAAGGAACAGTTGCTGGCCATGTCGGCCGATGACTACATGAACGCTGACCAGCTGGCTTTCTTTGCTGGCCTGCTGCAGGCGATGAAAGTCGAAACCCATGAACGCATCGAGCTGAGCCGTGCCACCATCGAAGGCCTGGACACCCCGTCGGATCCTGCCGACGTGGCGTCGGTCGAAGAAGAGCGTAGCTGGCTGGTCAATGCCATTGACCGCGACCAGCGCTTGCTGCCGCAGCTGGAAATGGCCCTGGACCGCATCTCCGACGAGAGCTTCGGCTGGTGTGATGACAGCGGTGAGCCGATTGGCTTGAAGCGCCTGCTTATCAGCCCGACCACCAAGTACTGCATCGAAGCCCAGGAGCGCCACGAGCAGCTCGACCGCCACCAGCGCCAGGTCTGACACGGCGCAGTGCGCTAAGCCCCATGGAGCAATCCATGGGGCTTTTTGCGTTTCTTGCGTGGAGGGCCTTGTTGCATTTGTTGCTCAGGGCGTAACACAGCTGTACCAGGATGCGCTGTTACGCGGCAGTTGCTGGGCGTATCATGACCTTATCGTTAGGGTGCTATCTAAGTGCCGGAGGGAGTGATGAACAACCGGGTCGATGTAGCGGTCATGATCGGTTCAGGTGTGCCTGCGAGCTTGCAGGCACTGGGTAAGCGGGTATGTTGGGTGGTCCTGGTCAATGGCGAGCGCCGTGGTACAGCGTTCGCCACCCGTGCAGAAGCCATGGAATGCCAGGCCGCCTGGTTGCAACTCTTGCAGGAAGGTCATGCCGCCTGAGCGGGTTCAGGCCTCCAGGCTGCGGGCCAGTGCGCAGGCATCGCGGTGCAGTCGGCGAAAGCCCTTGACCCTGCCAGTAGCGCTTTCGGTAACGTGGAAGAACTCGATACCCGCGGGTATGACGACGTAGCGCGGCCTGTTATTGACGCATGCGAGGTAAGAAATGTTCTTTACCTCTCGACGGATTTCAGTGTTTTCGTGCATATTCATTCCCCGGTAATGCGCTGATGGATACCTGAGCCCGTTCTGCCGAGGGGCTTGCAGTTATCTATCGCATCTTTTCTGGCGGGTTTGTTGTCAGACATTACGCTTCCCTGATAGGGAATATGCCGAAAGCCTGCTTTGAGGCCATATCTGGCAAGCCAGAGTAAAGTTTCCTGCGTGCTGCATCGTCAGCAGGCACAGACGTTTCGTGCATCACTTTATTATTCTTTTCGCCTATCGAATTGAAATGGCCGCGCCTCACCGACTCCGAGTGAGGGCGGATATCACCGGTTTGAGGATTACTTCATTGGCAGTCAGTACACTGGATACCCACGCCTTGTTTGCCTTGGGCGATTTGCGCGGTAAGTTGGCCAAGCTGTTTCAGGGGCGTTTCATCTATATCACCGAACAGAACCCCGAAGGCCTGTACATGGCCGAGATCGACACCGAAAGCTCCTTGGTGGTCGATGACAAACAGCGCCTGGAGCTGAAAGTCGGCGATCACTTCCGCGCTGCCGTCTTGCCCAGCCGCGAGGGCGGCAAACTGGAAATGCGCTTTCGCGAAATCAAGCTGAACGTCTACGGTGTGGGCGACTACGCATTTGTTTCGGTACCGGAAGGCGAGGGCATCGTGTTCCGCGAAGGCCAGGGCGTGATGCTGGTGTTCGCCGCGCAGCAGCAGGTTCAGGAAGGCCTGGGCAAGTTGCTCAAGGCGGTGACCGGCAAGGTCGCCAAGTGGCGCAAGGGCGAGCTGACCACTTTCAAGGCCAGTGAATGAGTGAAAGTGGCGAAGTACCTGGCACGCGTGCCGAGTTTCATCGGCAGCACCAGGCGCAAGCCTTGGCCGAGGCCCAGCGCCTGTTGGCGCAGCGTGAGGCAATGGGTGGGAGCTGGCTGAGCTGGGTGGCAGCCCAGCTGTATCAGCTGAGCCCGCCACCCTATGCCGCCATGGTACGGCGCGAGTTGCAGCGACTGACACAAGGCTGAGGTCGCAGCCGTATCAGTGGCCGTGATCGCGGCCGCTGCTCACTTCCTCGGGTACATCTTCTTTCGACATGCGTTTGCGGAACAGCGCCGCCCGGGCCAGCAGCAGTGTCGTGACCGGTACGGTGATCGAAAGCAGGATCGGGATCAGCCAGGCGTGCAGCACCGGGCCACCCTTGAGCCAGGAAAAGTAGATGATCGAGGCCAGTGCCACGCACCAGGCACCGATGGTCGAAGCCAGCGCCGGTGGGTGCATGCGCTGGAAGTAGTCTTGCAGGCGCAGCAGGCCAATGGCGCCGATCAGTGCGAAGAGGCTGCCGAGCAACAGCAGCGCGGCCGTGACCAGTTCGAGCCAGAATGGCAGTTCAAGGGCTTCGGTCATTCGATCACCTCGCCACGCAGAAGGAACTTGGCCAGGGCGAACGAGCCGACAAAGCCGAACAGGGCAATCAGCAGTGCACCTTCAAAGTAGGTGTCACTGGCGTAGCGGATTCCCAGCACCAGCATCGTCAGCATGGCCAGGATGTACAAGTAGTCCAGCGCCAGCACCCGGTCCTGGGCGGAAGGGCCGCGAAATAGCCGGATCAACGCCAGGCCCATGGCCAGGGCGAAGATGAACAGGCTGGCGAGGACTGCGTTGGCGAGCAGGCCTGTCATTCGAAGATCTCCATCAACGGGCGTTCGTAGGTGAGCTTGAAGTGCTCGATGAAGGCCGCTTCGTCGCTCAGATCGAACACATGCAGCAGCAGCACGCTGCGGTCCAGGGCCAGTTCCGACCAAACAGTGCCGGGCACTACAGTGGTGATCATCGACAGTGCCGCGAGGCCGTGGGCGTCGCGCAGGTCCAGCGGGATGTGCACGAAGGCCGAGCGGGGCGGGCGTTGCCCGGCACGCAGTACACCGATGGCCACCAGCAGGTTGGAATGGATGACATCGATGCCGACCCGGCCAATCAGCTTTGCCACCACCCACGGTTTGCGCACGTGCGCGTACTGCGGGCGCAGCGGTGCCATCAGCAACGGGGCCAGCACGCCAAGTGCTGCGCCCAGCAACAGGTTGCCGGGGCTGACCGACAGGTTCAACAGCAGCCACAGCACGAACAATGCAGCGGACAGCAGCGGAGCGGGGAACAGTCGGCTCATGGCTGCACCTGTACGTCGAGTGAGGTCGGGCCAGGGACGGGGCGGGCGGCCATCACGGCTTCGATATAGGCGTCCGGTGCCTGCAGGCTGGCCGCGGTGTCCTGGGTGTAGCGCAGCAAAGGTTCAGCCCTGAAGCTGAGGATGATGCACAGGCCGAGCAGGACTACGATGGGCAAGCACTCGTAGCGGCGTAGCACCGGTGAGGGGCGTTCTTCGGGCTTCCAGAAACGCTGGATGCCGACCCGGCCGAAGGCGATCAGCGAGGCCATGCCCGAGAGGATCAGCAGGGCCACCAGCACCCAGCCCGCCACCGACAGGGGGTGCTCGGCTGGCATGCCCAAGCCCTGTGGGTTGAACAGCGCGCTGATCAGGTTGAGCTTGCTGACGAACCCGGATAGCGGCGGCATGCCGATGATCAGCAGGGCGCAGGCGATGAAGCTCAGGCCGAGAAACGCCATGGTCCAGGGAATGATCTGGCCGATCACCACCTTCTGCTCGTCGTCGAGGTTGATGCCTTTGGGTGGGTGAAGCGACTCGAGCGGTGGAGGCATGGCGTCTTCTTCTTCATCCAGCGGCGCTTCGTTGGCCGAGCGCGAGCGCTCGACCAGTTCGGCGAGCAGGAACAGCGCACACAGCGCCAAGGTCGAATTGACCAGGTAGAACAAGGCCGCGCCAGTGAGCGCTGGCTGGGCGAAACCGACCGCGCCGAGCAGGGTGCCGGCGGAAACCAGGATGCTCAGCGCAGCCATGCGCTCCAGGCGTTGCGCAGCCATAATCGACACTGCCGCCACGGCCAGGGTGACCAGCCCCCCATAGACCAGCCACTGCCCGCCGAAATGCGCTGAAGCACCGGCCTGCCCGGAAAACAGCAGGGTCCACAGGCGCAGTACTGCGTACAGGCCGACCTTGGTCATGATGGCGAACAGCGCGGCGACCGGCGCACTGGCCGAGGCATAGGCAGGCACCAACCAGAAGTTCAGCGGCCAGATGCCGGCCTTGACCAGGAACGCCATGGCCAGGATCGCCGCTCCAGCGTGCAGCAGGCCACGGTCCGCTTCCGGAACCAGTGGGATCTTCAAGGCCAGGTCGGCCATGTTGAGGGTGCCAGTCACGCCATACAGCATCGCCGCGCCAATCAGGAAAAGCGACGAGGCGAACAGGTTGATCGCGATGTAATGCAGCCCGGCACGCACCCGTGCCCGCCCCGAGCCATGCAGCAACAGGCCGTAGGACGCTGCCAGCAACACTTCGAAAAACACGAACAGGTTGAACAGGTCGGCGGTGAGGAAGGCGCCATACAGGCCCATCAGCTGGATCTGGAACAACGCATGGAAGCTGGCGCCGGCACCATCCCAGCGGGCGCGAGCGAACAGCAGGGCGCTGACGCCGATGACACCGGTCAGGGTCAGCAGCAGGGCTGAAAGGTGATCCACCACCAGCACGATGCCAAAGGGTGCGGGCCAGTTGCCGGGCAGGTAGACACCGATTGATTCCGCTTGCCCCTGGGTGCGCACCCACAGCAGCAGGCTGACGGCGACGGCCAGCCCGGTAAAGGTCGAAAGCAGGTTCAGGCGGGCCTTGATCTGGCGATGCTTTTCGCCCAGCAACAGCATCACCGCCGCAGTCAGCAGCGGCAGCAGGATGGGGGCGACGATCAGTTGACTCATGCCACTCATTCGTCACGCTCCCGGCCATCCACATGGTCGGTACCGGTCAGGCCTCGAGATGCCAGCAGCACGACGAGGAACAGCGCGGTCATGGCAAAGCTGATGACGATGGCCGTAAGCACCAGCGCCTGCGGCAGCGGGTCGGTGTAGTGCAGCAGGTCCTGGGTCACGCCGTCCTTGATGATCGGCTCCTTGCCGATGAACAAGCTGCCCATGCTGAAAATGAACAGGTTAACCCCGTACGACAGCAGGCACAGGCCCATGATCACCTGGTAGGTGCGTGGGCGCAGGATCAACCACACCCCTGAGGCGGCCAGTACACCAATGGCGACTGCGATGACTTCTTCCATCAGGCGGCTCCTGCTTGGCTGGATTTCGACGGGTTGCCCGGACGGTAGGCGCGCACCGACTGGTGCGCCAGGGCAGTGAGGATCAGCAGGGTGGAGCCGACCACCACGGTGTACACGCCAATGTCGAAGAACAACGCGCTGGCTACATGCACGTCGCCGAGCAACGGCAGGTGCAGATGAGCGGTATGGGTGGTGAGGAACGGGTAACCCAGCAGCATCGCACCGACCCCGGTCAAGGTCGCGCAAAGTAGCCCGGTGCCCATCCAGCGCAGCGGCCGCAGGCTCATCTGCGCTTCGACCCACTGGGTGCCGGCGACCATGTACTGGAGGATGAACGCCACCGACATCACCAGGCCGGCGACGAAACCGCCGCCCGGTTGGTTATGGCCACGCATGAACAGGTACATCGAGACCAGCAAGGCGATGGGCAGCAGCAGGCGCACCAGCACCGCCGGCACCATCATGAAGCCCAGGGCCGTGTCGGTGGCATGCCGCGGGTTGATCAGGTCGGTGACCACGTCTGGGGCCAACTGGCGCTGCTGTGCCGGCAACTGCATGCTCTCTTTCGGTGGACGGAAGCGTCGCAGCAGGGCGAATACGGTCAGCGCCACGGCCACCAGCACGGTGATTTCGCCGAGGGTATCGAAGCCGCGGAAGTCCACCAGCATCACGTTGACCACGTTGGTACCGCCACCTTGTGGCAGGGCGCGGCTGAGGTAGAACGAAGAAATGTCGTTGGGCGTAGGCCGGGTCAGCATGGCGTACGACAACACTGCCATGCCGATACCGACCAGCATCGCCAGCAGCAGGTCGCGCAGGCGCCGGGCACGGGCGCGGTCGAGGCTGCCAGGTAGTGGCGAGACGCCCTCGATACGCCGTGGCAACCAGCGCAGGCCGAGCAGGATCAGTACCGTGGTGACGACCTCGACCACCAGCTGGGTCAGGGCCAGGTCGGGTGCCGAGAACCAGACGAACGTGATGCAGGTCATCAGGCCGCAGACGCTGACCATGATCAATGCCGCCAAGCGGTGATACTTGGCCTGGTACGCGGCGCCGATGGCGCAGGCGATTGCGATCAGCCATAGCGCGACGAACACACCGGAGCCAGGGATCTTCGGCCGGTTACCCCAGCTCAAGCCGCTGTACAGCATCGGTGTGAGGCCGGCGATGAATGCTGCCAGCACCAGCATGAACAGCTGCGACTGCAGTCGACGGCTGGTCAGCAAGCCCTCGACCCGCCGAGACAGCAGCATCAGGCGGACCTGGCCATGTTCGAACAGGCGCTTGCCGTTGAAGCGCTCGATCAACGGCGGATGCGGGAAGCGCCCCAGGCGCAGCTGGTTGCGCAGCAGCAGGTAAAGGACGACACCACCACTCATGGCGACCAGGCTCATGATCAGCGGCGCGTTCCAGCCGTGCCAGATGGCCAGGCTATATTCCGGTAGCGTGCCACCCACCACTGGCAGTGCAGCGGCGGCCAGCAATGGACCGACCGACTGGGCCGGGAAGATACCCACCACCAGGCAGGTGAGCACCAGCAGTTCGACCGGCGCACGCATCCAGCGGGGGGGCTCGTGTGGTGTGTGCGGCAGGTCTTCGGCCGGAGGCCCGAAGAATACGTCGACGGTGAAGCGCAGGGCATAGGCGACGCTGAAGGTGCCGGCGAGGGTGGCTATTACCGGCAAAGCGGCTTCCACCCAGGCAGTTGAAGTGATGAACACGGTTTCGGCAAAGAACATTTCCTTGGACAGGAAACCGTTCATCAATGGCACGCCGGCCATCGAGGCGCTGGCCACCATGGCCAGGGTGGCGGTGTAGGGCACCAGGCGTATCAGGCCGCTCAGGCGGCGGATGTCACGGGTGCCGCTTTCATGGTCGATAATGCCGGCGGCCATGAACAACGAGGCCTTGAAGGTGGCATGGTTGAGAATGTGGAACACTGCGGCGACCGCAGCCAGCGGGCTGTTGAGGCCCAGCAGCAGGGTGATCAGGCCCAGGTGGCTGATGGTTGAATATGCCAGCAGGCCCTTGAGGTCGTTCTGGAACATCGCGGCGAAGGCGCCCAGCAACAAGGTCACGGCACCTGCCCCGCCGACGATCCAGAACCACTCCTCACTGCCCGACAACACCGGCCAGAGGCGCGCCAGCAGGAATACGCCGGCCTTGACCATGGTCGCCGAGTGCAGGTAGGCGGAAACCGGAGTGGGTGCTGCCATGGCATGGGGCAGCCAGAACTGGAAGGGGAATTGCGCACTCTTGCTCAATGCGCCGATCAGAATCAGAGGTAGCAGCACCGGGTAGAGTGCGTGCTGGCGAACGGTTTCGCCGGCAGCCAGGACCTTGTCCAGGTCGTAGCTGCCGACCACATGGCCGAGCAGCAGAGCCCCGACCAGTAGGCACAGGCCACCGGCGCCGGTGACCATCAGCGCCATATAGGCGCCGCGGCGGGCGTCGGCGCGGTGGTGCCAGTAACCGATCAGCAGGAAGGAGAACAGACTGGTCAATTCCCAGAAGAACACCAGCTGAATCAGGTTGCCTGAGATCACCAGGCCAAGCATGGCACCCATGAATGCCAGGAAGAAGGCGAAGAAGCGCGGCACCGGGTCCTGCGGCGACATGTAGTAGCGCGCATACAGCGATACCAGGGTGCCGATACCCAGTACCAGTAATGAGAACAGCCAGGCGAAACCGTCCATGCGCAGGACCAGGTTCAGGCCCAGGCTGGGCAGCCAGAGGATTTCTTCGCGGATTATGCCGCCATCGGCAATCTGAGGGTACAGCAGGGCGACCTGGACAGTGCCGACCAGGGCCACGAGCCCGGCCAGGATGGACTCGGTGTTACGTGCGTTGTGCGGCAGCACAGCTGCCAGGCAACTGCCCACGAACGGCAGAAGCAGTAGCACTATCAATGACATAGAGTTCTATTCTGGAAAGGTTTGCAAGGATCATACGTGCCGGGCCGTTGATCACCAACACGCAAGCTGTCGCAGAATCCTACAAAAGCGCTGTGACAAGCTGTTTTTTTATAACAGTTTTTTACAGAGCATAGACGTTGCCGGGCGCTTTACAGGCCGGCTTCGTGTTCGCGACGGGCGGGCGCTTCGTGGGCTTCGCTGGTTTCACGGTTGCGGCGGATCTTCAGCTCGCTCACCACCACGGCTATGACGATCAGCAACCCGCCGATCAGCGCGATGCCGGGCAGGCGCTCGCCAGCGATGCGCCCGACGATACCCGCCCAGACCGGCTCGCCCGCGTAGATCAGCGTAGCGCGGGTTGGTGAGACCGACTTCTGCGCCCAGTTCATCGCCACCTGAATCACTGCGCTCATGGCGCCCAGGCCCAGTGCGCTAAGCAACAGCAGCCAGGAAAAATCAGGCAGGCGTTCCTGGGTCGGGACGATCATCAGAAACGCCAGCAGCGAAGCAGTGGCCAATTGCACCACGGTGACCCGGCGCACATCGACCTGGCCGGCGAACCTGCTGATCAGGATGATCTCGGCGGCGATGGCCACGGCGCTCACCAGGGTTACCACTTCACCTTCGCTGAAATGCAGCGCGCCGCCTTCGGGCCCGGCCAGTAACATCAAGCCGACGAATGCCAGGCAGATACCGATGCTTGGCATCAACCCTGGGCGACGCCCCAGCACCAGCCATTGCAACAGCGGTACGAACGGTACGTAGAGCGCAGTAATGAATGCTGACTGGCTGCTGCTGATGGTTTGCAGGCCCATGGTCTGCAGGCCGTAACCCAGCATGATGGACACCCCGATGAGTACGCCGGCCTTCAGCTCCGTGAACGTCAGGCCGGGCAATGCACGCGCCGAGGCCAGGCCGACGAACAGCGCCGCTGCGGCGAAGCGCAGGCCGACGAAGAACATCGGGCCGCTCACGGTCATGACGTTGTGTACCAGCAGAAAGGTGCCGCCCCATAGCATGGTGATGAACACCAGCACCATTTCTGCCTTGCTCAGGCGAAAAGATACTGCGGTCTGTGGGCTGCTGGTCGGCTGGCTCATGGTCTTGCGCACTCGGAGGGGGCGGCGCACAATCGCCGCAAAGTGGGCAGTATACTGCGCAATGGGTAAGGGTGAGCAATATAGTGCACAAAGATTCCGCGCACCGTGCATCGGTGCTGCAACACGTCAGCTTCAATGTCCGTAGCCTGCGCAACGCGGCCGGTATGAGCCAGAGTGCCCTGGCCGAGCGCTCCGGGGTCAGCCGGCGGATGCTGGTGGCAATCGAGGCGGGCGAGAAGAATGTCAGCCTGACCACACTCGACCTGATTGCCGAAGCCCTCGGGGTCGCCTTCAGCACTCTGATACAGGCTCCGGATCAGCGCGACCCTAGCCGCATCGACGAACTGGCCTGGACCGGCGAGCACCCGCAGAGCAAGGCAGTGCTGCTGGCCAGCAGCGCTGCCCGGCGCGAAGTGGAAATCTGGGAATGGACCCTTGCGCCTGGCGAGTGCTACACCAGCGAAGCCGATGCCGAGGGCTGGAGTGAGCAGATCTACGTGGCCGAAGGACAGCTGACGCTGATCATCGAAGGCACCGAACATCGCCTGCAGGTCGGGCAGTTCCATGTGTTCCCCAGCAACTGCCGCTATGCCTACCGCAATGACGGGGTCGCCCCTGTGCGCTTCGTGCGTAATGTGGTGATCTGAGCGGCGCCAGGCTCAGCCCTCGAGCAGCTCGTCAGTCTTCACCACTTTGGCATAAGCGAACGCCAGCGCGGCCATGGCCGAGTCGTGCACGTGGGCTGCCGGGACCTGCTTGCCATTGAACGCCAGCGGCAGGGTGGCGCAGGCATCGTGCGCGACAGTGACGTCATAGCCAAAGTCGGCAGCCGCACGGGAGGCAGCGTCGATGCACATGTGGCTCATGCTGCCCACGATGGTCACGGCCTTGATCTGATGCTGGTCCAGCGTCTGTTTAAGGTCGGTCCCGAGAAACGCGTTGACCTTGTGCTTGAGTACCACAGGCTCGTCCGCCGTTGGCGCCACCTTTGAATGAATGGCCGAGCCCTGGGTACCCGGGGCGAAGAAAGGCGCATCGGCGCTTTCGAATTCATGGCGCACGTGAACCACCAGGTCGCCTTTCCGGCGCGCCGCGGCCAGCAGGCGTGCGGCGTTGTCAGCCGCCTTGTCGGCCCCGTCGAGGGTCCATTTGCCGCCGGGGAAGTAGTCGTTCTGGATGTCGATGATGATCAGGGCCTGCTTGCTCATGCTGCCTCCTGTGGCAGTAGTCGTTGGATGACGATAGTTATAGGCTGTGGGCACCGACTTGAGGATTGGCGCGATCGACACAATGACGGCAAAAACTGACAGCCTTGGCAGCCTGGAGATCGGCCTGCTGCACTACCCGGGCGCGCAGCGCGCGGCGCTGCATGGCCTGAATGACCTGTTCAGCGTGGCCAACCGCGTGGCCGCCGAACTGGGTGCGGTCGAGCTGCCACGGGTGCGTGTCAGCCACTGGCAGGTCGATGAGGCAGGGCTTTTGCAGCTGCTTGAGGATAGCCCTGGCACGGCGGGCCAGCCGCTGCGCGTGCTGATCATTGCGCCCAGCCTCGAGTCGACGCCTGCTTTGGAACTGCTCGAGCGTCATCGGCAGGTGCTGCGCCAGTGGCATGGTCAGGGCACGGTGCTGGCGTCGGTGTGCATCGGCGTGTTCTTCATCGCTGACAGTGGCCTGCTAGATGGCCGGGCTGCGAGTACCCACTGGAACTATGCGCAGGCCCTCGCCCAACGTTACCCAAAGGTTCGCGTGGAGGCCAACCAGCCGCTGCTGGATGACGGTGACATCATGACTTCAGCCGGCTTGATGGCCTGGACCGAGCTGGGGCTGCGCCTGTTGGAGCGCTACCTTGGTGCCTCCGTGGCCTGGGAGACGGCGCGCTACATGTCTGTCGAGCCGGTCACCAGGCCGATGCCGGGGGCACGGTTCAACCCGCGTCTGGATCATGGTGACGAAGCGGTGCTCAGGGTTCAGCACTGGTTGCAGGCAGATGGCGCGCAAGACGCCGACCTCGCAGGCATGGCAAGTTGTGCCGGGCTTGAGGCGCGTACATTCCTCAGGCGCTTCCGTGCGGCCACCGGGTTGAAGCCTACCGAGTATTGCCAGCAGGTAAGAGTGGGGCGCGCCTGTCGGATGCTGGAGTTCACCCGGCGTACGGTCGAGCAGGTTGCCTGGGGGGTGGGGTATCAGGACCCCGGGGCGTTTCGCAAGGTGTTCCAGCGCATCACCGGGCTGACGCCAAGCGAGTACCGACAACGCCTTGCTCTGGCCTGCTCAGGGTAGGTGCGGCCCCGGCCCGGCATCAGCCAAGTGGTCCTGGCGGTTACGCAACGGGCACTCCTTCAGCGACATGCAACCGCAGCCGATGCAACCATCGAGCTGGTCGCGCAGCCTGACCATTTCGTCGATACGCCGGCTCAGATCATCACGCCAGCGCGCCGAAAGCTGCTGCCAGTCTTCAGCGGTCGGAGTGTGGTCGATGGGCAGTGCGGCCAGCGCAGAGGCGATCTCGGCCAGGGGTATGCCGAGGCGCTGGGCCATCTTGATCACTGCGACCCGACGCAGCATTGCCCTGGGATAGCGCCGCTGGTTGCCAGCATTGCGGGTGCTCTGGATCAGCCCCTTTGTTTCGTAGAAATGCAGGGCGGTTACTGCCACGCCGCTGCGCGCTGCCAGTTGGCCGACGCTGAGCAGTTTGTCCGTGGCGGCAGATGGGTTGCTGGGCATGGGAAAAATCGCTTGACCTTGAGTTAACTGGAGGTTTTACCCTGCTGGCCATTCCGTAGCAAGCGCCCGCAGCAAGGAGATTCGCCATGACGGCTATGCCGCATTCCCTGTGGTTCACTCAGATGATCGAATACGAAGTACCTGCCTCGCGTCAGGCGGCGCTGGCTCAGGCCTTGGTCACCCGCAGCGAAGAACTGGCCGCGCGTTGCCAAGGGTTGCAAAGTGTCAGCATCCAGGCCAGCGACGATGGCAGCCGCGTCTTGCAGTACCTGCAATGGCAATCACGCCTGGCCTGGGCGTCGGCTGCTGACTGCTTTGCCGAAGAACCGTTCCTCGAACTGCTGAGTCAGCATCAGGCGCGAGGTGTCAATTTCGCCGCCTACCAGGCGCTGCGCAGCCTGGTGCGCGGCGCTGATGGGGGCTTGCATTGCCAGGTTGGTGAGGGTCAGGCGTACCAAGGGGCGTAGTGTGGGTAGCGGTCAAGGCGCGCACCAACCACCATTTCGCTGATCCACGCGGCCAGGATCGAGCTGTAGGCCTTCTGACTCGCTTCACTGGACAAAGCGTGGTCGGCGCCGTCGACGATACGATGGGTCAGCGAGTGCGCACTGACGAACGCCGACCGATAGCTCATCAGCGTAGAGTGAGGCACATAGTCGTCCTGTTCCGATTCGACCAGCAGGACGTCGCCGGCAAACTCGGCGCAAGCGGCTAGGGCGCGATTGTCGGCCGGGCCGAGGGCGCGCTGGCGATAGGCATTGAGGCGCTGGCGGTCCAGGGCCTGTTTGGGCATGTTCCATTCGTCGTCCCAGTACATCGCCGGCACCCGCAGTGCCAGCCATTTCACCGGTCGCTGCAAGGTCAGCAGGGTGGCCAGGTAGCCGCCGTAGCTGCTGCCGATGATGGCAATGGCGCTGCTGTCCACCGCCGGGTGGCTGACCAGCCGGTCGTAGGCAGCCAGCAGGTCCTTGAGGTTCTGTTCGCGGGTGACGGTCAGGCGCTGGCTTTCGGTCTTCTCGTGGCCGCGCAGGTCGAAAGTCATGCACACGCAGCCCAGGCCGGTGATATGCCGGGCGCGCGCCAGGTCGCGCTGCTGGCTGCCGCCCCAGCCGTGAACGAAGAGAATGCCTGGCATCTTGCTGCCGGGGCTGACCAGGGTGCCGACGATGCTGTCATCTTCGACTTGCAGTTCAACGGTTTCACTCTGAATGCTCATGCTGTCGAATCCGCGCGTACTTGCTGAGTTGTCCGAGTTCACTGTCGTTTCCTTGATAGAAGAGGGTGGCGTCAGTGGGCAGGTCGGGGCTGCCGAACACTTCATGGGTTGAAGCGCATACCTGCTGCAGTGCCGGGTCGTCGGCAAATGCCTGCAACGCCAGGAGCTCGGCACTGCTGGCTCCGCCCAGGCGCCAGGATTGTTCGAGTACACCGCTGCGCAGATAGCCTTGGGCTGTGGTGCCGCGGGCGATGTCATAGTTGCGCCGCGAAGCGATGAAACCCGGGAAATGCTGTTCTGCGGCTTGTTCGTAGGTCATGGCCTGGTTGATCGCCAGGCGCAGATGATCCTCCAGAGGCCGCTGCAGCAGTGCCTGGTAGTCACCCCGCACCACCACCAGTTCGGAGCCGCCGTAGACCTCGGTGCCTTGGTGGTCCCGGGTCAGTTGCTGGGTGCCGTGATAGCTGCAGGTCAGGCCTGCGACGCGGACCTGGCCAACGCTGAAGGTTTCTACCTTGTCCAGGTCCTCCTCCAGCACCAGGCCACACAGGGCCAGGTCCCGTTCGTCCATGTTGGCCAGCAGCGGCTCCAGCTCATCCGCGTGGGTGATGACGTGTTGGCCGCGGCCGGCACACGCCAACACCGGCTTCACCCGCAGCGGGCCATTACGCAGCAGTAGCTGGGCAGCGCGGCGGGCATCTGCCTTGCTGAACACGGTGTAGCCGCAGAGCAGGGCGTCACTGGCATGGCAAGCGAAGGCATCGGTCCAGCCGGGTGGGAACTCGGCATTGGCCGGTAGCGGATGGGAAATGGCCTTGGTAGCCATGTAGGGGTGGCTGACCAGGCCGCCGAACAGGTCCTGCTCGCTGCGAATGCCCATGGCGGCATAACGCTCAGTGCCGACCAAGGTTTCGGTCGGCACGTAGTAGCAGCGAGGGTCTGCCCTGGTCGGCACATCGGTCCGCACGGCATCGCAACCCAACAACCGGGCCAGGCGTTCGGCCAGCTTCAGGTGCACGGCATGTTCATGTTCCGGGGTGTACTCACGGGTGTCGAGCAGCACCACGGTTGTCTTCTGGTCGCAGGCACTGGGCATGGGTATCTGCCTGTGTGCAATGAATGTATAGGTTGTGAAGCCTGTGCCAACGGTAAGTTCAGCTCGAAGTGACTGAAGGTCCCTGCTCAGTTGTAGGAAGCGTCTTGTTTGCGGGTGACGTGATGGGCATAGCGTGCCGTGAGTCGGTCGCCATGATTGCGGCACCGTGGCAGCTGTTCCATTATCCTCATCCTGGAATAATCTCGATGTGTCCGCAGGAGTGCGCATGAACGTTCAGACCACGATTCAGCAAAGTGTGCCGGAGCGCCTGGCGCGCGTGCGCCAGGTCATGGCCCGGGAGGGCGTCGATGCCCTGCTGGTGCCGTCGGCAGACCCGCATCTTTCCGAGTATCTGCCAGGTTACTGGCAGGGGCGTCGGTGGCTCTCGGGGTTCGATGGCTCGGTGGGCACTTTGGTGGTGACTGCGGACTTTGCCGGCGTATGGGTCGATAGTCGCTATTGGGAGCAAGCCGAGAAGGAACTGGCTGGTAGCGGCATCGGCTTGATGAAGTTGCTGCCGGGCAAACCGGGCGCGCTGGAGTGGCTCGGGGACAATGTTCGGTTGAATGGCGCCGTGGCTGTGGATGGCGCGGTCATGGCGTTGGCTGCGGCGCGGCAGCTTGAAGAACGGCTCAGGGCTCGCGAGGCGCGTCTGGTAACCGATCGGGATCTGCTTGCCGAAGTTTGGGAGGGCCGTCCAGCGTTGCCAGGCAATCCGGTCTATCAGCACCTCCCGCCCCATGCCACGGTCAGTCGTGCCGAGAAACTTGGCCAGTTGCGCGCCACGCTGCAGGAGAAGGGTGCCGATTGGCACTTCATCGCGACCCTGGACGATATCGCCTGGTTGTTCAACCTGCGCGGCAGCGATGTGCCCTACAACCCGGTTTTCGTTTCCTTTGCCTTGATCGGCAAGGAGCAGGCGATCCTGTTCATCGGTGCCGGAAAGCTCGATGAGCATTTGCGCCATGTGCTTGAGGTCGATGGTATCGAAGTGCGCGATTACGCGGCGGTGCACGATGCCTTGACAGCGCTGGCGGCCGACAGCCGGCTGCTGGTCGATCCGGTTCGCGTGACCTGCGGCTTGCTGAAGAACCTGGACGCCAAAGTACAGCTGGTCGAAGGGTTGAACCCGACCACGCTGAGCAAATCACGCAAAGGCGAAGAGGAGCTGGTGCATGTACGCCAGGTCATGGAGCAGGATGGCGCGGCCTTGTGCGAGTTCTTCGCCTGGTTTGAAGCGCACCAGGGCCAGGAGGTCATCACCGAGCTGACGGTGGATGAGCAGTTGAGTGCTGCGCGTGCCCGCCGGCCAGGCTTCGTCTCGCTGAGCTTCTCGACCATTGCGGCGTTCAATGGCAACGGCGCGATGCCGCATTACCGTGCTACCGAAGACTCCCATGCGGTAATCGAAGGTGATGGCCTGCTGTTGATCGACTCTGGAGGGCAGTATCTGGGAGGCACCACCGACATCACGCGGATGGTACCGGTAGGTAATCCGAGCCTGGAGCAGAAGCAGGACTGCACGCGCGTACTCAAGGGTGTGATCGCCTTGTCGCGTGCCAGTTTCCCGCGCGGCATCCTGTCACCGTTGCTCGATGCCATCGCACGGGCGCCGATTTGGGCAGACCAGGTCGACTACGGCCATGGTACCGGGCATGGCGTTGGTTACTTCATGAATGTGCACGAAGGTCCGCAGGTTATCGCCTATCAGGCGGCAACCACCCCGCAGACGGCAATGCAGGAAGGAATGATCAGTTCGATCGAGCCGGGCACCTACCGGCCTGGTGCTTGGGGTGTGCGTATCGAAAATCTGGTGGTCAACCGAGCGTCAGGCAAAAGTGCGTTTGGTGACTTCCTGCGTTTCGAGACCTTGACGCTGTGCCCTATCGATACCCGCTGCCTGCTTCCCGAGAGGCTGACCGTGGACGAGCGGGGGTGGTTGAATCAGTACCATGCAATGGTGCATGAGCGCCTGGCACCTTTGCTGCAAGGGGCTGCGCTGGATTGGCTGAAGAGGCGTACTGCACCGCTTTGAGCGGCCTGATGGCAAGTCGATAAATAAAAAAAGGGCAGCTCACGGCTGCCCTTTCTCATTTGCAGATGACGATCATGCTGCGACTGGTATAACCGGCGGGGTTGATGCCGAACAAGTAGTCCCCGGGCTCCTCGTCAGTGTCACCGGAGCGCGCGATCACCTTGTAACCGCGTGGACTGCAGGAACTGGCCGCCTTGCTGTAGCACTTGTCCCACGAGGAAGACAGGCCAGAGCAATTGATATGCAGGCCCTTTTTCCCTTTTTTGACCTCAGTCTTGGCCGTTGCGGCGCATCCGGCAATGGCCAAGACGGCCAGGATGAGCAAAATATGTTTCATTCCTGTCCTTAAATGCAGGGCTGTTCCGCTTCCCGGCCCTGTCGTTATCGCTTAGGTTCTTCCTGGATCTTCCTCGACATCCGTGTTCGCACAAGTAGATAGCGTAAAGATTATGATTTTGTGACAGCTTAATCAGCGCGGCGGATGGGGACAATCACTAATATCGTCGCAAATGAAAATATGTCTCAAATCAGTCTGCTGCGACTGCCGGACTTGCCTCGCGGCGCATGGACAACGTGGCGCCAGCCGAGGCTGCGATGATGGCAAGAATTGCCAGCCACTGCGTGGTGCTCAGAACTTCGCCGAGGAACAGCAGGCCTGACAGTGCGCCTATCGCCGGCTCGATACTCATCAGCGTGCCGAAGGTCCGCGCTGGCATGCGAGTCAGGGCGACCATTTCCAGGCTATAGGGCAGGGCGGTCGAAAGTACGGCGACGCCCAGTGCCAGCGGGATTACTGCCGGGGTGAGCAATGCACTGCCAGCATGGACGATGCCGATGGGCGCGACGAACAAGGCCGCGACCACGACTCCGAGGGCAGCGCTCTGGATGCCGTGCTCGGCCCCGGCACGCTGGCCGAACAGAATATAGAGTGCCCAGCACACACCTGCGCCAAGTGCATAAGCTGCCCCCAGTACATCAAGTGGTTGTCCGCCATGACCGACCGGTAAGAGCAGCAACAGGCCGGCAACTGCCAGGGCAATCCACAGGAAATCCAGTGCACGGCGGGAGGCGAACAGCGCCACAGCCAGCGGGCCGGTGAACTCCAGGGCGACGGCGATACCCAGCGGCGTGGTTTGCAGCGACATATAGAAGAGGAAGTTCATGCCACCCAGGGACATGCCGTAAATGACGACGTTGCGCAGGGTGTTGGCTGTCATGCGTACGCGCCAGGGGCGCAGGATTAGCAACATGATGACGCTGGCGAAGACCAGGCGTAGGGTCGTTGTGCCTTGTGCGCCGATGATCGGGAACATGCTTTTCGCCAGTGAGGCACCGGACTGGATCGAGGCCATGGCAATGAGCAGCAAGCCGATCGGGAAGAGGGTGGCGGCCAGGCTGCGGGGTTGGGTGTTCATTTCTGCGCGGCTATCCTTGGGGGTGTGCGGGTGTGCAATATAGTGCGCAATTGGCGGTATGAGGTGCAAGGTGCCTTTCACAGGCTTCCTATCGATTGTTTCAATTTCATGAAATTAACGGTTGACGCGCTTTCGAATCCCCTTATAATGCGCCCCACTTCCGACGTAGTCGAAACGGAAAACTCTTTGAAATTCAATGAGTTGGATGATTCAGGTAGTATCGGAAGTGCTTCGGTCGAATGATCGATAGCGGTTGAGATGAAGGTTGACAGCGGTTTTAAA
>NZ_QLTL01000025.1:0-60367 GCF_003269045.1 Pseudomonas sp. URMO17WK12:I7
TTGCGGGAATAGCTCAGTTGGTAGAGCACGACCTTGCCAAGGTCGGGGTCGCGAGTTCGAGTCTCGTTTCCCGCTCCAAATATGTAACGCAAAAGGGGACCTTAGGGTCCCTTTTTGCGTTTTCGCCTTTCTGAAAACCGCAAGCCTGGCAAGCACGTTGCCAGGCTGGGCGCGTCTCAGCGATAAGTGATAGTGAAATTGAGCGCCCCATTGGCTTCGCCAGGGGTGACAGTGGCTGCGGTCTGGTAATAGCGGGCCTGGAAGTTCAGGGTGATGTCGCCTGGGCTCAGCGGTGTTACAGCAATGTCCTCTTCGAGTCGGAAGGGGGTGATGCCGTCTGCTTGCAGCACCTGGATGCCGATGCCGGTAGCCCCCGAACCGCTGGACAGGCTGAACACGCCTTTGTCTACGTCGATCGGAGTCGACCCGTTGGCCCCGTCGAGCCGAACATAGGCCTGAGTGCCGCCAGACGCATCACTTTCACAGTCGTTGAGCCTGATCTGAAAGGGGACTGCTTTGGTGGCGTCACCAGGGTTGCCGAAGTCCTTCACCTCGTGGGCGCCCAAGTCGACCGGTGACGGGCTGACCGCATCGGCCTTCAGCGTACATTGCGCGGCGGTCACCGTGCCATGCAGGTGATACCGCATCACGGTGCCGACATGGCTGTAGGTGCCACTGAACAGCTGCACACCGTTGAACGACTGGGGGCCGGGCGCGATCGGGCCGGTCTTGATCAGCGTGATGAACGCACGCAGGTTGGTCATTTCGATGCCTAGCGGGCCGGGGTCATGGTCGGCATAGCCTTGCCAGGGCACTGATGTCCATTTGATGAAGGTCCAGGCATTGTCGGGCGTGCCGCCTGCGCCGTGATAGGGGTTGTCCAGGCGCACATGAATGCCGATACCGTCCACGCCCGTCTGGATCACGCGACCGGTGAGGTCTTCGCCGTTGACCGGCGGCAGTGACCCGGTGAACAGTGGCTGGGTATTGTTCACGCTGGCCGTGAGGCGCGGCCCCTGGGCCAGGAAGTTGGTGCAAACCAGCCGTAGGCCCGCCTCGTTAGGCAGGTTGTAGCGCACGTCTGCCTGGCCGATTACCGAGCCGATTGGCGCATCCCGGGCTACCCATTGCGGGCTGAGAGTGAGGTTGTGCACCAGTTCGCCGCTATTGCCGGCCCATTCGCACAACGATGCTGCAAATGCCTCTCCGCTGGCCATCAGTGCCAGGCACAGGGAGGTCAACGAGACGCGAGGGGATAATTTCATGGGTTCAGGTCCGGGTGCTGGCTGTCGTGGGGTTCGGGCATTGCAGGGTTTCCAGGCGGTAACCTTGTTCTTGTCGCATGCTGCGAGGGGCGATTGCCAACTGGCAGGTCTGCGTGCCCCACTGCACGCGCAATCGCTGTGGTTTGTCGTCGGTGGCCACCAGCGCTTGGCCAGCCTGACCGACTACCGCAAGTACCTCGCCCTGCTCATTACTGACCTGGGCGCCAAAGGGTAGCGGCTTGCCGTTGGCCTGTAGCAAGGTCAGGACCAGGCGGCTGACATTGCGGGCTGCAAAGGTTGCTTTGACGATTGCGCCGCGACGGGGCACAACCTGGGTGCTGCCGTTGTCGATCTGTATCTGCGGGGCCAGGTTGGCGGTTTCCAGATGCAGCGGGTTGCTGCGGTACGGGCGCAGGTGTGGTGCGATCAGGAAGCCTGCGCTGTCGGTGCTGCCGCCAGGGGTGTTTTGCACCCCGAGGCCAGGCGTACCGGGGACCTCGATCAAGGCATTGGTTTCGCCCAGCTGGCTGGCCAGGGTCAGGCCACCCGCGTGCAGTAGCATGGCGCCACTGGCGTTGGCCGAAAAAGATTGATAATCGCTGCCTTGGGTGTAGCCAGCACCGACGTTGGCCTTGGCGCCCTGGTAACCGACCGAGAATGCGCCGGAGGTCTGTTGCTGAACGTCGCGGGTGGTGGAGGCCGTATACCTGAAACGGTTGTCCAGCGCGCCACCACTGAGGCTGGCGCGCTGGCTCTGGCGCCCATTACTGGCCTGGGTGGCGAACGTGGCACTGGCGCCGTTGAACCAGTCCAGGGGCAAGGTCATGCTCAGGCCGATCAGGCGGTCCTGGTGGCTGCCGCGGGTAAGCGATTGCGAGGCAAACAGGTTGAAGTTGATGTTGCGGTACTGGGTGTTGTACTGCAGCTGGTACTGCCTGCGCTGCAGGTTGCTGCGCCAATAGTCGTCCTGGGACAGGGTCAGGCTCAGCGAGCCGTGACTGCCCAGGCTCTGGTACACCGAGGCTTCGAGGCGGCTGCGGCGGTTGCCCAGGTAACCGCTGTAGGCATGGCGTTCGCGTACGGCCTCGTCAAAGTCGCGGTAGCCTTCGCTGGAGTAGCGGTAGCCGGCGAACCGCAGGTTGGTGCCGGTAGTGAACGCCTTGCCGTAGCGGGCGGAATAGCTCTGGCCTTGCACTTGGCCGAAGCGCTCGCCGAGGTCGGCGCTGGCCTGTGTGACATCCAGTGACACTGCGCCCAGGTTCCCCAGGTCGCGGGCCATGCCGAGCAGTGCAGCGCGGTAGTAATCCCCGCCCTGTACACCGCCATACAACGTGCTCCAGCTGCCGCCGCGGGCCAGGGTCGCCTGCCACAGCAGTGGGTTGTCGAGGTGTTCGGCGCCATTGTAGCGGCCCAATGTGGCGCTGTAGCGCCACACGCCTGGGCGCAGCAGGTTGGCCAGGCTGGAATACGGCTGGATGAAGCGCCGTACCTGGCCGTCGGCCTCGGTCAGGACCACTTCCAGTTCACCGCTGCCGCCACCTATACCAAGGTCATCGATCTCATAGGGCCCAGGGGCGACGAAGGTGGTGTAGATCGGGTAGCCGTTGAGCAGCACCTCCAGTTTCGCCCGGGTTTGTGCGACGCCGCGGATGACCGGTGCGTAGCTTTGCATCACATCAGGCAGCATGCCCATGTCGGAGGCTACCTGCATGCCCTTGAATGGCAGGCTGCGGAAGACTTCGCCGTGGCTGAAGGTTTCGCCGAGGGTGAAGTTGCCGCGGTTGTCGGGCAGGTCGCGTTGCACGTAGGTGTTGGTGCGGGTCCAGTGGCGTTCGCCTTGGCCATCGTCGCGCAGCGCCTGGCTGCTGCGCAGGCGCCAGGCGCCGAGGTTGACGCCGCTGTTGAACAGCAGGTCATGGCTGGCCTGGCTGCCATCGCGGCGGTTGAGGGCCTGGGTGGCGACCTGGTAGTTGAGGAAAGCGGCGTTGATGCCGGCGTCCCAGCGCTCGGCCGGTACCGCGCCGGCAATGTCGCGGCGCAGGGCGAACTGCGGGATCGACACGGCCAGTTGCAGCTTGCCAGGGTCCAGTTCGGCACGGGCGTCGGGCAGCAGGTGGGCCAGGTCCTGGCAGGGCATGCTGTCATCCAGCGGCTGCTCCAGGGCCTCCTCGCGCAGGCCGAATTCGCGCAGTAGGTCGGCCGACAGGCACGCGTGCAGGCCTTGCTGGTCGAGGCTGGGCAAGAAGTCCAGTTCGCGCTCGCCAATGTGGGCCAGGTTCAGCGTGATGCCGACGCGGTAACGGCCGGGTGTCAGGGAGTCACTGGCGGCGAGTGACTGCAGCGCCAGCTGTGCGGCGTCGGCCGACTCGCCAGGGGCCTGGCGCATGAAACTGGGGTTGAACGCCGGTGCAGGCGGGCTGGCCAGCGCTGGCCGGTAGGCACACAGCAGCAGGCTGGTGCCACCCAGCGCCAGCAACGGCGCAAGGCGCAGGCGGGATGGCGTGCGTGAGCGTTGGGGGAGGGGGGGCATGGACGGTACCTATCGGGGGCGACGGGCCTGGCCTTTGCGCAGGTTGGCCGTGGCAGCGGAAACGAAGGGCCGCACGATAGGAATTAATGGCGATGCAGGATGTAGGTGATTTCTTTTTGGGGAGGGGAATTGTTTTGCAGTGGCAGCGGGGGAAGAATCAGGGCCCCGTAGGGCCCTGAAGAACAGAGATTTTCCGCCTTGAAGATGTGGGAGTGAAGGGTGTACGGAAAATTAGCTGTTTAGTACTATCCCTTGTTTACTCCCGAAAAGCGTGCTGCCTCCCGAGCTTTCTCCCTTGGTGTTCCGGGTCAATGTATTCGAAGCATCTTCCAACTTGATACGTCTTTTGAACTGGAACGTCGAGAGTTCGTTTAGGAGCGTTGAATGGTTGCCAGTCGAAGCTGCCTGTTGTGCAGGAGGGCGAGGCGCTTCCTTTCTAACGGCCACAGGGCTGGCTTTGGGGGTACTATCATAATCGACAGCCGGAATGCTTGTTTCTGCTGAGGCTGTTGAACGCACGCTGCCCCTGGCAGATGCAACAGGCGAAGGAATTGGATCAGGCAACGGATCAGGGACAACGGGGGAATTAACTGTATTTTGAACGGGGTCAGCCTGCGGCCCTCTCAAATCCGTATCAGCCCCCGCCTTGCTGGAAAACTTGCTTCTACCCCACTGATGAAGTTTCTGGCCTACTGATGCCAAGGACATGATAGAACCACCAACGGCCGAAAGTATCATGCCGTATTGGGTAATCTCTGGGTTATCGGCCATTGTGCCGTACACCGCCATACCTAGCCCAGCAGTCACAGCAATACCACCGGCCACGGCGAATAGAATGCCGATGCCGGCAGGCGGGAAGGCAGCTACGAAGGCCAGGCCGACAATGGCACCTATCGCGGCATACATCACGTTTTGCCACTTCTCTAAGAAGGACAGCTTGGGCTTCTTGATGGGGTCGATGACCGGCGGTAGCGGATCGTTGTTGCTTTCGGCGTAATGCCCGGTGGGGTCGCGCCAGTTGACCGGGTTGCCCAGTACATACAGGTAAGGGTTGGTGCCGGATTGCTCCGGTGCGAGCGAGTCCGGGCTGTGGAAGCGCATCAGGCCGGGGTTGTAGGCACGGTAGCCGCGACCCAGCAGGTACCAGCCAAAGGCGGCTTCACGTACCTCGCCATTGAACGCCAACAGGCAGGCCAGGTTTTGCTCTTCCTCGTCCTTCTTATCCAGCGTGCGCTCACCGTAGGCGCTGTAACGGGTGTTGTGCAGGCCACTTTCGGCATACTCGCCGACCACGCTGCCCGCTGCATCGGTCAGCAGCAGGCGGTCGTCGGCAGGCTGCCCTTGCACCTGCATGGCCAGTGGGGTTTCACCGTCATACAGGTAGTGGGTGAGCACGCCGCTATCGTGGGTGGCGCTGAGGCGGTAGCCCTGGTAGCGGCGCTGCACCTCGGCGGCGTTGCCGTGCTTCACCCCGAGCAAGTGGTCATGGCCGTCGTAGCGGTACTTGGCCAGTACCTCTACATCGTCGCTGGCACGAACCTCGGTCAGGCGGCTGCGGTCGTCGTAGTGCAGCAGGCGGCCCCATTCATCGTTGCGCATGTTGCCGTCGGCGTCGTAGCTGAAGGCTTGGTCGGCTGGGTAGTCTGGCTGCAGGCTGTGGGTCACGCGTTCGAGCTGGCAGCTGCCATCAGTCTTGTAGGTAAAGCTGGCTTCGTCCGTTTCGCCGTCTGCAAAGTTGGTAATGCAGTCGGTCAGTTGGTCCCTTTCATCGAAGCGCATGTACTGCTCGGTCATGGCGCGTCCGGCCGTGTTGCGGGGCAGTTGCGAGCCTTTGTATTCGACACTGTCAAGGCGGTCCAGTTGATCGTAGGCGAAGGTCTCCTCAAGTAGCAATTCTTCGCCCTGATGGCGTGTACGGGTGTGCAGCTGATCATCGTCACGCCACTGCTGCGTCAACACCTGTACCGTTCCGTCGTCCAGGGTGAAGGTGCGTTGCACCTCGCGGCCGAAGCAGTCGTACTGCTGTTCACAGGTGACCTTGCGCTTGCTGTGCTGGTCCACGGTTTCGGTTTTTTTCAGCCGGCCATCGTCGTCGTATTCGAAGCTGGCCTCAAGTTTACCCCGCGTGGTTGTGGCCAGGCGGCCCTGCGCGTCATAGCGGTGAACAGTTGCCTCATCATGACTGGTGCGCGCCAGGGTGCGGCCTTGCAGCGAGTGGCGATAGTGGATGGTATGGTCGTCGGTGATACGGCTGTTAGTCCTTTCACCTGCCCAGCTTTCCTGTAGCAAGTAGCCCTGGTCGGTGTAGAGGTAGGTGCGCTTGCCCTCGGTGTTGGTGGCCGAGGTAATGGAGGCGTCTGGGCGTTCGAAATTGAAGCTCGGGTTGTCGAGACTTGTCGTCTGCTGCCCTTTTTCGTCGGTGAGGGTGGTGCTGATCAGAGTGGGTTGGGTCGTGACTTCAGGCTGATAGCTATAGGTATGGGTGCGTTTGCTGCTGCGGTGATGCTGGTGGACCAGGGTACGCCCTTCCTGGTAGTCATAGCGCTCGATCCGCGGCCCGACGGCCAGCGTGCTCATGCGGCCGAGGCCATCGAAGGTGCGAGTGCAGATAGGGGTCGCATCGCCTTCGAGCCCAAGCTGCGTCGTGAGGTCCTCGCTGGTAAAGTTGGCGAACTTACGCACTAATGCGCTCTGGTCGGGGCGTTCGTTGCGCGCCATGCGGCCCCAGACGTCATAGCTGAACTTCCATGTATGGCGCATGGGAGCCTTGGGCGCCGCTTTAGTGCTTCGCGGGTCGCGCTGGGTGCGTGTCTCCTGCACGCTACGGCCAAGGCCGTCGTACAGGTAATCACGCCTTCCCACTTCTTGCCCATCCAGGTCAATGCGCTGTTCATACACGGGTTTGCCAAAGCGGTTGAGTTCTGTTTTGTGCAACTGGCGCCTGACCGGTTTTTCCGGCGTCCCTTCATTCGGGCGCTCCTGCCAGGTTTCGATGATCTCGCCGTCTGTGCCGAACGGGTCGCGTTGCCGGCGCTCAATGACGCCATCAGGGCGGATGGTCTTGCTCAGGTCGCCCCAGTCGCTGTATTCGAAGCGGGTGGTCAGTTCGAGGCGTTCGTTGTCATCGAGCGCGTCATAGACCGTTTCAGCGCACTGGCGCCCCACGCTGTCGTATTGCTTCGTCGCCACCAGAAACGTCTGGCGTACCGGTTTTTCAGGGTCATTGGCCGTATCGATTTCGCGTTTCTCGCTTACGCTGCGGTTGAGGCCGTCGAACAACAGGGTACTTACAACCTTCTGCACATCGGTTGTCACATTTGATGGCTGGGAACCGTTCACACTCAAGTGGTAGGCGTAGGTGCGCGATTCCTCGAAGCGGGTATCTGGTGCCACGGTTTCGCGGACCCGGCGACGCAGCGCATCGTAGTAGATGTGCGTATACACGCCATTGCTGTCCTGCTGGCGCATGACTTGGCCGGTGTAGCGTGATACGGCATTGAGCAGGGTGCGTTCGATGAGGTCATGACCCTTCGTGGTGTGACGGGTCTGGAGCAGGCTCTGCTTGCCGTCATCGCCATTGATCAGGCTGTAGAACCATGAGCTGGTGGTGGTCTTGTCCTTGAGCGGGTCGTCACCATGCTTCATGGTCTGGCGCACGGTGTTCGGGCGCATGTGCAGCAGAGGGTTGTCCGGCTTCTCGAGATAGGTAAGTTCGCTGTGTTGCAACAGGGTACCGGCTGCACCCTCCTCGGCGCTGGCCAGTTGCAAGGTGCGCTGGTCGCTGATCAACGTATCGCCGAAACTCTTGCGTGCGCCATCGAGAGGGGCGATTGCCTTGTGGCGATAATGACTACGCAGGATGGCCGCCTCACTTTTTGCCTGAGTAGAGGGATAGGTGGTCTTGTACTTGATCCGTCGCTTGAAGTGCTGCGGGTCGGCTGGGCAGGCGACCTGTTCCTTGCCATCGATAATTTCCTTTTCGCCTTCGATGGGGTAATAGGTGTATGCGGTGCGGATTCCGTTGTGCTCGATCTCCTCGAGCAAGTTGCAATGCTCATCGAAAGTCGTCGTTTTGGTTTCTTCGCGGGGCCAGGTGGCCCCCCCCTCGAGCTTCCAGCGTAGGGTCACCTTGTGCGGCAGCTGGAAGTACGCCGGTTGCCGGGCAAATGGCATCCCCTTTTGCTCGTGGTATTCGGTGCTGGTTTCCTGCACGCAACCGTTCTGCACTTCGGTTTCGCGGATTATCAGGTGAAAGCGGTTATAGCGACTGGTAGTGGTTTTCAGCACCTTGCCATCGCCCTTTGAAGTGTCATCGGCTGCCTTGAGCCAATGGCTGGCGGTTGAACCATATTCGAAATCGTTGCCGGTAAACTGGTACAAATTGTCCAGGCCATCATCACGCCACGTGATGCCACTGGCACCCCTGCCGAGGTAGTTGTTGTCGGTGTAATCGTAGGTGGTGACCATGACCGGCTGACCGAAGCGTGGGTCGATGGCATGGCGCTTGACCCGTGGCAGCGGCGGGCGGGCATCGTTCGGGAACCGGTGTCCATTGTTTCCGACCCAATATTCGATCGTTTCCACGGCCCCGTAAGGGGTGGTCATCTCCTTGATTAGTGCCAGGTTCTGTTCCTGGTCCTTGTCATACTCGATGTACTCGTAATCAAATGCCCAGCCGGCACCTTCCGCGGTCGGTAGCAGCACTTGGTTGGGGAGCCTTAGCGCTGGGGTTCCACGCTTTTCGAGTTTGACCTCATAACGGGCCGCAGGCAGGGTTTTGCTGTCGACGTTCGGATACAGGTCGAACACTACGCTGCCACTGTTGTAAGCAATGTTCAGCAGTGTCACGTCGTTTCCGTCGACGATGCTTGTCAGGCAGGGTATCTGGTTGAAGTTGTCATCATAGTTCAGGGTGATCCCATGCCCAGACGCCGCTTCGATGCGGACCGGCAGGGCAACGCGGCGGTTGCTGGGGCCTTTGAGCTGCAGAAACTCCACCAAGCCATTCTTGTATTCCACACGCCAGTTTTCTGCATCTTCCTGGTGCAGGTGGAAGCTTTCCAGCTTGCGCTCGTCGATTGCCAGCCCGGTACCGTCGCCCTTATCGCTGCCGGTCACCTTTATCGTCTCGCCGGTCTGCAGGCTGAGCATATTGCTGGCAGGCACATACTGGCTGAGGTTAAGGCTCCAGCCGTGGCCGAAACCGGCATCCAGATGGTTCATCGGGTTGAAGCCAAGGCGCAGCGGCAATGCCGGGCCCATCTGATCGTTACCTACCAGTTCTGGCAGCACGATAGCCAGGGTGAATTGACCGGTGCGCGGGTCTACGCTGTTCTGCACGAAACTGCTGAAGTTATAGGCGTTGGATTGCGCTGTTGAGGTCGTCGACATATCCAGTTGCTCCTTTACTGTGCGGTAGGTCGAAGGGTTGCGCAGAGGTAGCGGGTTTCACCGTTCTCATCGTTTTTGTGCGCACGGCCGATCATTACTTCGTTCTCTGCGCATGTTTCGTCTGTGTCACTGCTTTCGCTGTGCTCGGGTGACCACTGGGTGGGTTCGACAAGAACGCTGCGTTTGTTGGTTGAGTCGACGAGGGAGGCGCATTGATACCGGGTGTTCCCATTTTCATCGTCCTTATGATGGCGGCCGGTCATGACGGTGTTGATCGGGCAGGTAAAATAGATATAGCGCTTGTCATTGCCGGATGGCATCGCGCTTTCCTCGTCTGGGTCCAGGCCCGATTCCCGAAACGTGACAGACCATTTTCGGTCTTCGATCACATAACCTTCAGCAGTGCGGCAGTTATAAGAGGTCTTCCCGTTTTCATCACCACGGTGTTTTCGTTCATATATCATCGAAGCGTCAGGGCAGACACGTTCTATGTCTTCGCTCTCTTTTTTTTCACCCAGCGTTCCGCCAGGCTTTAGTTTTAACGACGCCATCGGGCTCGGGGTGTCAATATCGGCGGATGCAACAAACTTTACGCACGTGGTCGCATCGCGCATGGTATCGCCAGACACCGCTTTTTTGTCCACGAGTTTCAAGCCGCGAAATATAGTTTGGCCTTTTGAATAGGTTTGAAGTTCTTCAAGTGAATAGATTCGTGGGGACCCCGTGTTGGTGGCGGTGGTTTTGAATTTAAGCCAATAGTCGTTTTCTCCGGCCGCTGTCGTATTGCAGTCAGGTCGGGAGGAAAAGATTACTTCCATGGCTGAAGGTAGCCGGTCAAAGCGAACGCTCCGCACGGTGTTGGGATAGCATTCGTAGCTTGGGCTATTCGTCGCATAATTATAGGTCTGCCCCGAACCCTCGGCAGGCGGAAGAAAACCGCAAGGCATGTTGTTTTTGCTCAACAGTGTGACGCCGCCGAGTGGCTCGCTGGCATAGGCCTGTGTGCTCAGTGTTGCACTGAACATGGCAATGCACAGAGGAAGCAGGATGCCCTTTCTTAAAACTTTCATCATTGTGTCCTATGGCTGACTATTTGATTGGTCATCTCAGGGGGGAGGCCGCACAAAAAGCTTAAAAGGTTGCGTGGCCGCAGGCACCTGGCAGAAATGACAGGGGCGTACCTGTTAAAACTGTCAGGTGCGTCTTCGTCAAGAGTGTGTTAGCCCGGCGCTTACCTAGTATTTTTGCCAGTTGGTGAACGTGCTGATTGAGCTTATTACTAATGGCCAGTCCATTCGAATAAGGCAATTTTCATGCGACGCCCCCCTGCAGCTAGGCAGGAAGACTTGCTTCCTGCGCCGACCATTGAAAACCGTAACTCGTATGACGAAATCGACCTGAAGGAGTTAGGCGATGAGGCATTGGTTACGTACATTCAATACGATGGGATCGCCGTAGGCGACAAGATCAGGATTTATTGGCGAGGTGCCACGGCTGAGGGAAGTGCCCTGGAGACGGTGGGTACAGAGATCGAGGTCGAAGAGCCGGAGTTTGACCCGGCCAAACAACGTCTGCGCGTGCATATTGCCAATCACTATCTCAGCCAGGCCGATCAAGGTTATGCCTTCTATCACTATGAGCGTGTGAGCGGTACGCCTGCCAGCTCACTGCGTACCTTCAGCTTCATCGGCGTACGGCCGCATCGCATGGAGCATATGCCAGTGGCGCAGGCCGTTGAATCCCATGCCTTGCATATCGATCCGGACGCGTTGGGCAGCAGCGGCGTTATGTTCGTGGCGCCGCCCTATGCCGCGATGCGTGCGGGGGACACCGTGACATTGGTGCTTCGCGGTTACAAAGCCAACGGTGCTTTGGACAAGGAGTATGCCTATCGGCTGGAAGTGGAGGAGGACCGTGTTGGCCACAGCCTGGCTTGGCTGGTACCTAAGGGGCCGTTCAACTTCATCAAGAAGGGACATGCAGAAGTTCATTACGAGATCGCTTTTTCCCATCACAACGAAGGGGTTGATGGGCCAGTCCAGACCTATCGAATTGACGCGATACCCGCAGACCCGGCTTTGCTGCCTGCCGTTGATATTGTGGGCTACACCGGTGGCCCACTGGATCCTGAAAGGTTCCCTGACGGCCTGACGGTGCAGGTGCCTCCGTACCCGGCGTTGAATACCGCTGACTGGACATTGCTGCATGTCAACGATGAGCCAGGTGCTGCTGCGTTGCGTGCCGACCTGACCACACTTGCCACGGGGGTGCAGGGTGTACACCTGGATGCGCAGGTGCTCAAAGGCGCGAAGCAGCTGACGCTGGGTTACCAGGTTGCTCGCGAAGGGCTGGGCCTTGCAGGGCAGCTGCTGGACATCGAAGTGCTGCAGCCGCGAACTTTCCTGCCCGTTCTTGTGCTGGATGGGGAGACAGAACCCCCAGAACCAAACATGTGGCTGGCTGCTGAACAGGCGACAGCCGGTGCCACCGTCGTGGTGCCCGACCCTGACCTGCGCGCGGGTGAGCGGCTGCAGTTGGTCTGGCAAGGACGTTCGCAAGCCGGGCAATACGAACAGACACTGGTGGAGGGAAGTGTTCCTCCGTATCGCTTCACTGTTCCGCCCACTGCCGTCGCCGCCAACATGGAGGCGACTGAAAGTGCAACGGCTAAGCGCTTCCCGGTGTTTTTCCGCTTGCTACGCGACAACTTGCCCCCATTGGAGTCGCCGCTCGTGCAATTGCGGGTTCTGCCCCTGGCGCGGACACGCTATCCGACCATTCAGTGTGACGAAGCGTCGGGTACGACGTTGTCGCTGGCTGCGGTGCCAAGTGCAGGTGCCACGTTGAGGCTGCCTGCCTGGGCGTTCATGGCAATTGGGCAGCGGCTCAACGTTGTTTACCGCGGCGTGAAAAAAAATGGCAGTGCCCTCGTGGAGTTGTTACGCAGTGAATTCGCGAGCGAAGAGGAGGTGCGTAATCGCGAAGTAGTGGTGAAGCTGGATAAGGGGATTTTGGGGGAGCAGAAGCTGGGTGGCAATTTTCTGCTGGATGTAAAAGTTAATTTTGAAAATACGGGTCAAGACGACACCTGGTTTGATTTCCCAGGGTTGGATTTGACGTTGAATCCATAAATGGCTGATTTTATTAACTGAGTATTGATCATGGAAAAGAATACTGGACTTTTTGCGGCGGGTGAGCGCTTGTCACTACAGGCGTATCTGGATTTGATGGCGAAGGAGGTGGATGGCCTTGGGTGGGATGCGATTCTTGTTTACGACAGGGTCAAGACAAACGTCATTCTGCTGCAGGAGTATATTCAGCGTTTCAATAAAGAATCCTGGTTCCCACCTGTTACGTTTGATGCATCCACCACCGCTGGCGTGATTGAGCGAGTCATCGACTATCGGTTTGATAAGCCACGCCTGTCCTTTTCTAACGCCAACCTCGAAAGTTCGCGGCTAGACTTGATTATGAAAGTCGTTGGCGGCAAGCAGATTACGATCGAAAATCCGAATAATAAAAAATTGCGGCAAGTGACCCGTATCAAGATGGCGGATGCTTTGAATGGTCCAATCCTGCGTGCGCGTGTGAACCTGGAGGAGGTCAACGTCGGCCTGACCAGAGGGCGTGTTGGCATGGATTTGAGCAAGGGGACGGCATACGAACTCTCGTTTGCGGACACCCCTATAGAGGACGCGATTGGCGGGGACGCCGTAAAGAAGGTGTTTGAAAGCTGGTTGGGCGCACATAAGATTTTTGAGCTCAGCCACATGACACGCACGGACAACTTGATGAAGCCCCAGTCCATAACGATACGGACACAGGCTTCCGCGGACAGCAAGGTATTGGGTGCCGACAGCGAGGGCGATGGCGTTGTATTGGTTTTTGTTAAGATGGAAGGCAATCAATCAGACCTGAAGCTTCCGGCAAAAGGATTTAGTTACTTTCTCCCGGGTAAGGCTGGTGAATTCTCGGCTGCGATGCTTTTTTCGGGAACCAAGATGTTTGAAAGGACGGTGCCCGTTATCATCAAAAATATGGACTACAATGGGATCGAGTTTTTTGCGAAATACGAGAATGGTGCGATTACTGCTACGAGTGGTGGGAGGGTAATGTCTCAACCTTGGGTCATAAAAGATTACTTTACTTTGTATCCCGCTGATTTCGGTGCGGTTTTTACGGATCAGCGTGATGAATATGGTCATTATGGAGACCTGAAGTTACGGTTTGTTGATGGCAAGATTAAATTGACGTGGACGGGGGGTGCCGCTGTTCCCGTGAAAATTTATGAGCATGTTCACAACAAAATGGTTTACGGGGACTTCTTATTTCGGCACAGCTATGAGGGTGCGTATGATTTGTCGCCTGATGTGAATGGTGTTATTAGTTTTAAGTTTGGAGAGAAAGTTTACAGTTCCTCGATGAGTGTGGACGGTTTTGAAGACGTAATATTCGCATACGCTGTATTGTACAGCTCGGGCTATAAAGAATTCCTCGATAATAAACTCGTTCCGCAGTTGACGGAAGGATTTGAGCGTCTGGACACGGAAATCGACACCTTCCTCCTACACAATCTGCTATTCCAAGGAAGGCAGGTGTTTCACACCGAAAGTACCCATGCCCCCGGCCCTTTGGTAACGCTCGGCCAATTGAGCCCGAAACTGACAACCTTCCAGATTAACCCGGAAGAAACCATCGTGGGCGCAGGCCGCACGTTTAAATTCAAGACCACGGGTGCAAACGTACCGGTCACCTGGTCGGTCGCAAACCTTCCGGATGAGAGCGGTAAAACAGGCGAGATCCACCCCGACACAGGCGAATACACAGCCCCCGTCCAAGCAGACTTGCCCGGCAACCATAAGCGGGTAATCGTCACCGCGAAAGCAAAATCGGGTAATGCAGTGAGCCAGGCATTGGTCGGCATCGTCAGCCGGGATATCGGCCTTGACCCGATTGTGATGATGGCCAACCCCGGTAACACCGGCTACAAGGTCCGCGCCGCAGGTCTGGATAGCAGCGAAACGATTACCTTCAAAATGTCGAACGGCGCGAAGGGCAAGGTGATCGACGACCCAGACGCCGATCCTGCAGTCCCTTATTCGAAACTGTATGTCCCCCCTGCCAGCCAAGCGGACATTGCTTCGGGGCCACGACCCATTCCGGCGCAATGGCTGGCATACCGCAAGACGCCAGAATGGACCCTTGAAGAAGAGCTGTCCGAGTACTTGCATGTTGAGCAGGTAATTGCACAAGGTTCCAAAGGAAGCAAGCAGGAAGTCGAAGTGCTGCTGCTCATGCAAAACATCACCAATTGGTTCGAATTCAAGCCGTCAGGCCAGGGAATCCAATTGGAGCACTGGAGCACCAACAAAAAGCTGGGTGATCACATCGTGCCCAAGGAGAAGACGTTCTGGTTCAAAGTCAAGGGCGCGGGAACGCTCGTTGACGGCGTATATACGCCCGATCCTTCGTCTGATGAAACCTACGCCGTCATCGTGGCGATCGAGGAAAACGACGACGTCTATAAGTGGGTGCCCGCTATTCTGCCGATCCCGTTCGTTGGGGTGGAAACCTACCTTGACATGGTCAAGGAGGACCTGAAATGAACATCCATTCCAAAGATGCCCTCCTGGAACGCCTGCGCAGTGGTGGCGTGATGCATGACTGGGGCGCGATCGTGGCGATTGATGGCGCACAAATCAATCGGATGCTTGAGCAGCAATTTTTGAGCGCATTCGACGACCAGCGTTTCATCCTGCCCTTCGAAGATGCCTTCGCCCTGGATGATAGCCAGACCGAATTCCTCACCCTCTCCAATGTGGTGCTCGGGCCGCCGCAGCTTTCGTTCGAAAGCGCTTCGATGGCCAATGCCAAGGCCAAGGTCACGCTGCCCATCCTCACCGGCAGTGTCGTCTCCAGGCTGCACTTCTCCGGCCGCCCGCCGCGTCTGAACTACAGCAAGAACTTGCATGAGCGCATGGGTTATCAGCTGAGCATGACGGTCATGTTGCAAGTTCAGGCGACCGGCATCAGCAACCAGGGCCGTTTGACGCTCGACCTGGCGAAGGGCGAGCTACCCAGTTGTAACCTCGGGGTGACCGAGAGGGCAGCTGCGCTCATAGGCCAGCGTATCAACCAGCAAATCCTGGAACACCCCTCGTATAGTCAGACCACGGTTGCCGCTACGCTGGACTTCAGTGATTTTGGGCCATTGTGCCCCGTGGACTTCACCGTGCGCACCCAGCCACATCCTGAAGGCCTGTTGAAGGATTCGCCACATGCTGGAGAGGGGGCGGTGGTGCTGTTTTGCAGGCTCAAGGTCGGTGCAAAGGATGGCACCTTACCAGCCAACCCGGCTACATTCCCCTACCTGATTCCGAATGATACTCGCGCAGACGGTGTGCCGACGTTCAATACCACGGTGCTGTTGAACCAGGAACTTAAAGGCCTTTTCACCAAGTATCAGTCAGGCATGCTGGATCAATTGCGCATGCCCAACGCCCAGGCAGTGGGTGTGCTGGAGCAGCATGACCCTCTGGATCGAGTGCTGTTCGGCAGCATCGATCCAACCCCGGACACCTACAATGTCGAGCCGTTGCGCTCGCAGATGGAGGCCGGCCAGCGGCGCCAGTTGACATTGAAGGGGGGCACAACAGCCGTCGACGCCGCCCAGCAGTTGTGGGGGGCCGAGTTGATGCAGTTCTCCATCGGTTCCAAGGATATTACCCAAGGCGGGAACTATACCTCGCAACCCGAAGGCTTCCGCCAGGCGCAGCAGGTGGTGGTGGTTTCCAACCACTTCCAGACCCAGCAGGGCGAACAAGTGCGCAATGCCCTGATTGTCGAGTCGGTCAAGGCCCTGGAGCTATCGCCGCGGGTCGCCACCTGGTCGGAGGGCGACCGGGCTATCACGTTTTCGAGTTCCGACAGTTCGGTAACCTTTGCAATTGCGCCGGGTGAGCCAGCGCACGGCAAGCTGACTGACCAAGGTGGGGGAATGGCGCAGTTCGTGCCTGACACACCTACGGAGTATGTCCCGGAAGTACTGATGCAGCGCATTGTGGCGACTGCCAGCAGCGGGGAAAGTGCCGAAGCCGTGGTGGTCATCTATGCCTACCCCGGCACGCTGACGCTCGAGCCCGATTATGTAGCCGAAGTCGATGCCGCAGAACCCATCCAGTTCGCGCTGGCCGCACAGCAGGTTGAACTGGAAAATGGAAAATCCCTCAGCCTGCCTGACCCGGCCCTGGCTACGCGTTGGGCAGTGTTCGGGGAAGGCAGCATTGACCAGAGTGGGCTGTACACCCCGCCGGCCATGCGTTCATCCATTGCAGCTGTGGTCATGGCAGAGGTCAACGAAGACCCCAGCGGTTATGCCGTGGTTGAACTGGCCGAGAAATCGAACGTTCCGCCGGTCTGGCGCGGCTTGTCTTCGTTCAGGCTGGAGGTGCGTGGCACTCCCGAATGCCTGGCCAACGGTATGCAACAGGTGGAAGTGCTGGTCACCATCGAGACCGAAAAAGTGGGCGACCTGGAAATTCCGCTGAGCCCGACCGAGATGGGTACGCTGAAATTCTATGACCTCATCAGCAATGTGCAATTGCCATTCGTACCGGCGGATGCCGATGGGGTACGTCCTGGGCCAGGTGTTGCGCCCTGGCATGTCAACCTGGCTGCAAACTCGTTCAAACGCCGCGGAGCTCCGACCGTGCGGGGTGAGGTACAAGGGGAAGGCGCGACCAAGCGCAAGCTGTTCTACTTCCAGAGCACCACTGCCGGAAACCCGGAATTCTACGCCAAGTTCACCAAGGACGGCGGCGGTGAATGGGACTCCCGCGACAAGCAGAACACACTCAAGTTGCAGAGCCTCACTGCCCCCAGCTTTCCCAAGTCGGACTACACGTTCGAGCGTGAGCGGGTATTCAATGAGCCGCCGCCTCCTGCCGATAGCCAGGACGAATTCAGTTTCAGCGACGAAACCATCGACTACTGGTATTTGTCGTGTCACCACCTGGGTGTTCCGGTGCGTTTCATGACCTGCACGCTGAGTGCGGCATCTGCTGTTCGCTGGGAAAGCGAGCAACTCAAGGAAACCTACTTCAGCTACCTGTCATATGCCTTCAACTCCCCAGGTGAGGCCGCGCCGACGGAACTGACGATCGACGGCCGCCTGTTGGCGATGGCTGATGAACTGAAGTACGAAGGGCTGAAATCCGACTTTGTCGATAACAAGGTGCCTGGCAAAGGCCAGCTGATGATCTGCCTGCATCGCGTACCTGACATGCCGTACTGGCACGACAAGATGGCCAAGGGCAGCTTCCAGAAAATGTACCGAGCCGAGTTGGACAAAGGGCTCGAAGCCCAGCTGTACGATGAAGAGGGCAACCTTCATGAGCTGCGGATCGACTTCCTGGGTCGTACCGTGCTGGATAGCCGCAACCTGCTGGTACTTAACGTAGGCAGTAATCGAGGGATCAAGGATGAGCAATAAAAACTGGTTGCATTCGAATGCGTTCAATTTCGTGAGTTTCGTGCAGAACAGTGTGGACCCACGTACCGGGCAGTACACCCTGGGTATCAGCTTGCCGGAGTTGGTGGGCAACCAGCTCATGGGCCCCTCGCTGCCACTGCGCCTGGGGTTCAACCCGATGAGCAGTCAAGATTCAGGCTTTGGTCATGGCTGGAGTTTAAACCTTACGCAATACACGCCCGCCAGCAATATGCTGGAACTGCACACCGGGGAGCGTTACAAGGTCACCGGGTCTGACATGGGCGATGGCACCGGGCTGGGCATCGACGAGCGTACGCTGGAAAGCTTCCACATGCATGAAGACACGCCAGGCACCCACTGGCGGGTAGTGCACAAGTCCGGCCTGGTAGAGTTTCTGGAGCTGCGGGGCAGTGGTAACAATACCGTTGCACTGCCGGTACGCGTCGAGGGCCCACTGGGGCACTGGATTACCTTGGCCTACGACTACAGTTACAACGGCATACCTTGCCTGACCAGCATCGAAGACGGCGCCGGGCTCAAGCTGCTTGGCTTGTCGTACACCAGTGGCGAGGTACGCCTTGACCTGCACCCAGATTCAGGTAGCCAGGGCAGGCCGTTGGCGCGGTATACCCTGGGCCTGAGCACCGAGGGTACACCTGCATTGCGCTTGCCGGTATCGGTGCAACTGCCCTTTGACCAGGATGATCCAACCGCGAGCAAGGGCAGTTGGCGCATGCAATACCAACACTTCGCTTACGAGCGCGACCGCAACCTTGCGGTGCTGCGCAAGGTGGACAACCCAGTAGGTGGCAGCGAGACCATCGAGTACGAGTACGGTGACAGGATTGGCCATCGCTTCCCGGGGGATGTACATCCGGCGTTGCCAAGGGTGAAGCGTCATCGCATCGAGCCTGGTGCCGGGCAGCCCGCCATGTTGACCACCTACGCGTACTCGGACAATAACTTCCTGGGGCGCGGGGCTGCTGGTGTCAGTTGGCTCGACAATGGCCTTGACAACCTCTACCAGTTTACGGGTGCGGATTTCGCGTATCACACGCAGATCACTCATTACCTGCACGCCGACAAACCAGAGAATGCACCAGAGCAGGTGCTGAAAACCGTTACACAGTACTACAACCGTTTTCACCTCATGACCCGCCAAGTCACTGCGCAGAACGAAAACGTGCACGAAGTGGCCACGCAGTATCACGAGGTGCCTGGCTTGCCCTTCAGACGGCAGCCGAAGTTCTTCCAGATGCCAGACACCGTAACGCGGCGCTGGAAAAAAGGCAGCGGCTCTACAGGGTCACGGGAAGAAACTGACAAGACGCTATACGACGATTACGGCAACCTGCTTGACGAAGTGCTGGCCAACGGTGTGCGCACCCGCTATGCGTATTACGCCAAGGAGGGGGCGGGTACCGACTGCCCGCCGGATCCCCAGCAGTTTGTGCGCAGCCTGCGCGACACGACGGTGATACCTGGCCCTGGCGAGCAGGGGCAAACGGTGGCGCCAATCCGCTGTACTCGCTTTACCTATGCGCAGCTGCCAGCCAGGGAGGGCGCCCAAGACAGGGCGGGTACGCTACTGGTCAAGAGTGAGACCTTACTGAACCTTGCCAGTGAAAGCGACCAGATCGGCCAGTCATACAGTGCGACGGATTACACGTATTACGATACGCACCGCGCCGGTATGGAATACGGCCGCCTCAAAACGCAGGTCACCACACTCGACGCAAAACCGACCAGCATTTCCTACGTTTATGAGATGTCGCAGGAGATCGGTGCCAATGTGCTACAAACGGTACAGACGCATACCGGCTTCGACCATGGCAAGCCTCAGGCGGACGGCAGCCCTCGTCATGCTGAAAAGGTCATTACCCTGCGTCAGGATGTGTTGACCAACCTGCCGCTGCTCAACCGTGACGACAATGAGGTAGAGATTGCGTACGTCTACGATCCGCTGCGTCGAGTGATCGAGGAGATTGTCTCGCCCAACGACGCGGAGTTCAGGGCTACGCGCAAGTACACTTACAGTCTGGTTACCCTGGCCGGCCAGCAGGCTGAGCAAACCAGCGAGGATGTCAAGGGAGTGGTCACCCGTACCTGGGTAGATGGCCTGAACCGCGCTGTGGCGCAGGAACGTGAGGATGCGGACAACCCCGATAAATTGCGTGCCAAGGCCTTCCGTAGCAGTTACAAGATGACCCATGACGGCTTCGGCAACCTTGTCGAGGAAACCGAGTACGACTGGCTGGACTATGAGCCCGGCAACGTCGATGCCCGGGCCGCACAACAGGTTGGCAAGCCGGTGCAGGCGACGGCAGCGGAAACCGCCTACACCACGCGCTACCTCTACGATGATTGGGGCCAGCAGTATTGCCAGATCGGCCCGGACAACGTCAGGCATTTCGAGCAGACCGACCCGCAGGGCAGTGACAAGTGGAATAAAGGCCCGGTGCAAACCAGTTGGCGCGAATCGGAGGATGGCGAACTGCGTGACGCCAGCACGGGTGAACTACTGCCCACTGGCGGAGTAGGCCGAACCGGCAAGACTGTCAGCTGGCTCAACCTGTTTGAAATGCCCGTACAGGTGGAGCGCTTCGACCTCGACACGCCGGGCCAGGTCGGCGCATCCTACAGCGTGCAGCAAAACCACTACGATGGCCTGGGGCGCCTGACGCAGGAGATAGACCCTCGCAAGGCCAGCAAACACTTTGTCTACGACCTGTTTGACCGGCTGGTGGACGAAACCCTCGCTGACGGGAGCGTGGTGCACCGCGACTATGCCTCGCACAGCGGAGAAGATTTGCCGGTGCTCATCAAGGTCGGTAACAAGGTGCTCGGTGAACAAGAGTTCGATGGCCTGGCCCGCATGGTCGGATCAATTACGGGGGGGCGCAAACGGCAGATGTTCTACCTGCCGGGCCAGCGCCAGCCCCACAAGGTGATTACGCCAGCCGGTGAAACCATTCTCTACACGTACAACCCTCAATTGAATGATGAACCTGTCACGCGCAAGGTCGTCGATCCGACGTCCCAGGTTGCTGCGAAGAACCTCGATGCCACGTATGCTTACGACAAGCAGAACGCGCGCTTGAGCACTGCCGTCGAGCAAGGGGAGCAGCTCGAGCGTACCTATTTCAGCACGGGTGCGATCAAGTCGGAAGTGCGCAACGCTTACAGCATGTATTACCAGGCCAGCTTACGTGAGCGCGAACTGACCTACACCGATGTGCTCGGCCAGGTTCAGCGCTATGAATACAACACTGCAGGCCAATTGGCGCTGACGACGTTAGGGGACGTAACGGCGCGCTTCACGTATGACACCCTTGGCCGTCTGATCAAGACGGATACGCGTGAAGGGGAGCAGTTCCTGATAACGGAGTTGCGCTACGACGCGTTTGACCGAGAAGTGTTGCGCACATTCACGATGAATACAACAGAGCAAAGCCTGGCGCAGGAATATGATGTACGGGACGCTTTGATCTCGCGAACGCTGCAGGAGGGTGAGCATGTACTGCGTAAGGAGACTTATGGCTACGACGATCGAGCGCGGTTGGAGGAGTATGCCAGCGACGGTGAACTTTCCCCGGTTGATCCATTTGGCAAGACGATCCGTGAGCAGTACTTCCGCTTTGATGAAATCGATAATATCACCGATGTAGTAACGGCATTTGAAGGGGGCAGCAATCAGGCAAGTTACCTATTCGAAAATCCCGATGACCCGGCACAGTTAACCGGTATCATCAACGATCATCCTGATTACGCCAGTGGTAATGTGGAACTTAAATATAACCTGAACGGGTGTATGATCAAGGATGACGCAGGGCGTGATATGACCTATGACGGTTTGAACCGTATGATCAAAGTGATCGTGCCTGCAAAGGACGATGTTCCCGAGCAAACGTGTCACTACGGCTATGACCCTGTGGACCGGTTGGCCAGTCAGGATAGTTAGAATCTGGTTGTGTAAACGGTGATGAAACGGCCCGTGCTTGCACGGGCTTTTTCATGCCTGTCAAGGTCAGGGGAGGGTTCAGATACCTGATAAAAATGCCAGTTGTGATGCGAGGCGATTGAGTACAGGCTTCAGTCAGGACCGAGGCATCCGGGATGCTGCTGCCGATCAGGTACCTCAGTCACTGAACTATGACTGCGCCGATCAACGGGAGATCTTGCAATGAGTGATTCAGCTGGTAAGCGACCTGCGGTGAACAAGGGTCAGCCGAAACTTCGCCCGATTCGTATTCATCATGCTCAGCCACTCGCGTTGTCCGCCCCGGGCGTTGACACAGTCATGATTGCAGACCCTGCCGATAATACGGTCAAGGTCGAATACCTGGAAGATGATAGCAAGGTATTTAGAATTACCATTCCTACCTGGGTCTTGGCGCCCCCCGGGCGGTACGACACATTGGTTGTTCGGCATGTGCAAAGCGGTACGCCGGTCTTGGAGAATGAATTTAATCGCGACGATGCCGATAAATTTCCACTCGCAATCGAATTTAACCGTGCGCAGTTGGACGCGTGGTCGGATGGTGTAAATAGTTTTGACTACCAGGTGATGTACTACAACGGTATGGAGGACGCATCGGGCCCCCTTGACGTCAGGTTTGACCGCAAACCACCCTACGAGAAAGCGTACCCTGCTGCGTTCCCGGTAATCGCCAATATTACTGACGCTAACATGGCTACCGTAAAACTTTCATTGCCCGATTATCCAGACCGGGCCGACGGCGACAAGGTGTTCTGGTTCTGGCTCAACGAAGTACCGGCTGAAGGTGAAGACGTCGACCCTGACGGCTTTGCCGACGTGGGTAAGTTGCCGCAGGATATCCCCGTGCCTGCCGACGTCATCAGAGCGAGGGGGGACGGCGGTATATACGCGCTCTACGTATTGATGGACAAGGCGGGTAATGTCAGCCGGATTTCGGCCGCACGAGAGGTGGGGGTGGCCGTAGGCCCACTGCCTGGCAACCTGAAAGACCCTGTAGTGAATGCTGCTGCTGATGGCGTGATCGACCAGCAGGATGTCTTCGACGGTATCGTCGTGCAAGTGCTGGCATTCGATAACGCCAAGCCTACCGACCAGGTGCGGGTGATTTGGGGTAGCGATGAGTCCGAGTGGCGTGAGGTGGGCAGCCTCAACGCATTTCCGATGGACTTTCGGATGACACCGAAGGTTGTTTGGGACAGCTACGGTGGCAGCAGCAAGGGTGAGGTTGCCGTGACGGTGGCATACGAAGTGCGCAGGGGCACCGTGCCGCAAGGGGGGCGGGGCATCGAGGTCATGGTCAATCTCGAGCGCATTGGCCCAGTCGGCCCGGGTCCCGATCCTGATCCGGAATGGCCAGACCCGGTAAACCCGCGGCTGCCACTTCCTGCTGTTTACGGCAAAGTGTCCGACACCGAGAACGAATTGCTTCCTGTTGATGAGTTTGAAAATGCGCGCTTGATGCTGGTTATTGATAAATCGTTGCAGGAGAAAGACGAACTCACGTTCTACTGGGACGACGCCCATCTCGACAGTTTGGACTATCCATTAGCAAGCGATGATATCGGTGAAGAGGTGGAGTTCGAGGTGCCATGGGCGGCCATCGCAGCGAGGGGCAACGATATCGTTCCGGTCCACTACAAGGTCAGGCGACCCGGCAACCCGAACGTTGTAGGGTCCGATACCGTCGATGTGGACGTGACTGCCATCGACATCCATCCGGAGAAACCAGAGTTCCTGGGCGGCAATACCGGTGCACCTGTCGGCTGGCTAACCTGCGGTGCGCTGTACGATGAGGATAATCCTGACCCGCTTGACCCTGCAATCCGTGTTCGGGTGCCGGACCTGGCACAGTACGGGCTCAAGGCAGGTGACACGGTGACTTTGAAATGGACAGCTGTTCAAGGGTTTGTTGGTGAGACAGTAATACCGGGTGTGGCCCTGGAAGAAGCTATCGAACTCACAGCGACCAACATCAATGGTTTCGTTTGGCGTGTCCAGCCTTATGAAGACCATATTCTCCCCATTTATGACTTTGCGCCTCCTGATCACGATGGGCGAGGGAGGGTGCACTATGAATTTACGTTGGCTGGGCGCTCTTATGTATCGGACATCGAGGAACAGGTGGTTTCCATGCATGGACCTTCAGGCTCCTGCCCTTTGAAACCCTGAGCCTGTGAGGGAGGGCCGTCCACTTGCGTTTGACGGCTTTTCCTACAGATTTTGGCGTAATTTCTTCGTAGCTTTGTAAGTCTTCGACGCATTTCTTACAGGCGAGCCTTTCTTATGAAGTCTATTCACTGTTTCGGTCTGAATGGGTTAACCCGAAGCCTAAGAGCCTCCTTGCTGCTGCTCTGGACCGCTCCGGTTTGGGCGCAAACTATTGTCGATGGTGAGTTGAACATTGACCCTTCGACCGCGCTTGACAGTTATCAGGTCAATGCGGGGGGGCAACTCAATGCCACTGGCGCCACCACCCAGCGCATCAGGGCAAACGCAGGCAGTGGGTTGAACCTGCAGAGCACCACGGTTGATGGGGGAGCATCGGAGGGCGTGACACTCGTTTCAGCGAACGGGACTATCAGCGGCAATAGTTCCATAAGCGCCGACCTGTTCGGTTTGCGCCTTGGTCGCCAAGGCAGTGTGGGCTCGACGGTGACGGTCAGTGACAGCCATATCGAAGGGGGGCGTGGGGGCGCGTCGCTGAGTGCTGGCTCTACACTGGTGCTGGAAAACAGCACGCTGGTCAGCAATGGCAACTTAGCAGCGGCGGAACTGTTCGGTGATGCCAGCCTGACTGCCAGGGGCAGCATCATCCGTGGTGCGCGCATCGGTCTGGAGATTCTGGCCGACCCAGATTTTGCCGATGCGGCCAAGGTGAACCTGGTCGGGACGCATGTCGAAGGTCTGGACGGTTCGGCAATCGTCGTGGGCGATGCCTTCCTGGGGCCAGCGAGCGCCAATATCCTGGTCGGGGCAGGGTCGACCCTCAAGGGCAGCAACGGCACCCTGCTGGAGGTGTTGGGCGACTCCACGGCAAACCTGAGTGTCGACAACGCCCAATTGGTCGGAGACATTCGTGCCGAAGCAGGTTCGACCGCGAATGTGAGCCTGGATAACCATGCCAGCCTTACCGGCCGCCTGGAAAATGTGGCAAGCCTGACGCTGGCCAATCAGGGCCGCTGGACTATGGTCGAGGGCAGCCAGGTCGGCAAGCTGCAGATGAACGGCGGTGAGGTGCGCTTCGGTGAAGCCAACCAGTACCAGCGTTTGACCCTGGGTGAGTTGTCGGGGAGCGGTACGTTCATCATGGACGCCGATTTCGCCACCGGGCAGACCGACTTCCTTGAAGTGACCGGGAATGCCAGCGGCAACCACAGCTTGCTGGTCGGTAGCAGCGGTGCAGAGCCGGCCGGACCGAATTCGTTGCACCTGGTTCACGTCGATAGTGGCGATGCTTCGTTTTCGTTGCTCAACGGGCCGGTCGACCTGGGGGCGTTTTCCTATGGCTTGGCGCAGCGCGGTAACGATTGGTACCTTGACGGCTCGAGCAAGGTCATCAGCCCTGGCACTGCATCGGTGCTGGCGCTGTTCAATACGGCGCCAACGGTCTGGTACGGTGAGTTGACCACCTTGCGTGGACGCATGGGCGAATTGCGCCTGGACGAGCGCAAGGCCGGGGCTTGGGCCAGAGCCTACGGCAACCAGTACAACGTCAGCGACCAAGCAGGTTACAAGCAAACCCAACAAGGATTTTCCCTGGGGGCTGACACACCGTTGCCTTGGGGCGATGGGCAGTGGCTGGCCGGGGTCATGGCCGGCCACAGTTCGTCCGACCTCAACCTGACCCGCGGCGGTTCTGCCGAAGTCAAAAGTTACTACCTCGGCTTGTATGCCACCTGGCTCGATGCAAGCAGCGGCTACTACTTGGATAGCGTGGTCAAACTCAACCGCTTCGACAACGATTCGAAAGTAACGCTGAGCGATGGCGGGCGTGCCAAGGGCAGCTATGACAACCTGGGCGTCGGTGGGTCTGTAGAGTTTGGCCGCCATATCGCCTTGGGTGAGGGTTACTTCGTCGAGCCCTATACCCAGTGGTCGGCCGTGAACATTGCGGGCAAGGATTACCACCTGGACAACGGTCTCCAGGCAAAGGGTGACGACACCCGGTCGCTGCTGGGCAAGGCTGGTGCCACGCTGGGGCGTACCTTCGACCTGGGTGAGGGGCGTTTCGCCCAGCCCTATGTGCGCGCCGCGTATGCACATGAGTTCGTGAGTAATAACCAAGTGAAAGTCAATGACCACCGTTTCGACAATGACCTGGCCGGTTCGCGTGGTGAACTGGGGGTCGGGGTCGCGGTGGCGATGGACGAGCGCCTTCAACTGCATGCCGATTTCGATTACAGCAACGGTGAACGGATCGAGCAGCCTTGGGGCGCCAATGTTGGCGTGAGCTACCGCTGGTAATGTTGGCCAAGGGCGAGCGCAAGCTCGCCCTTGGCGTTTCCAGTCCTGGAGGAAGGCATCATGCCAATGGATTTAACACACAATGACGGTGTTCTGGAGCCTCCGTTAGCACCGGCGATGCTGGACGACATCACAGATGGCGCACCAGGTTTGTTGCCAGTTGCAGCCCTCAGCCAGCCCTTGCGCATCGAGGTACCGCAGTGGCCGATTTCCAGCCCTGGGCCGGATATGCCGGAAACACTCTCTTTGTACTGGGGGGGCGAGTTGGTTGATGCAAAGACCTGGTATGCGGCCATCAACCCCGATGAGCTATTTATCGATGTGCCGACCGACTCATTGCTCAAAGAGGGTGAGTTCCAGGTCACCTACCGTGTTCTGGGCTATAACGGTGTCGAAATCGGTTCCAAGCCCTTGACCTTGACCATTGATCGCACCGCTCCGGTTTTGGGGGGTGACAGAGGGCGCCTGGAATTTCCCGACCTGGGCTCGCAACCGGTGACGGACAAGTTTCTCAAGGACAATGGCGAAGTGTTGCGCGGGCAGGTGCCGGTCTACCAGACATTCATGCCGGGCGACACGATCGTGTACTACTGGGATGATGAGCCGTTGGACAATACCCAGGTAGGCGAAGTCACGTTGACCAGTCAGGATGCCGGCAATCCCGTGATCATCGAATATGACGGCAAGATGATCCGGGAACGCGGTGATGGTGGCCGCTATGCCCAGTATCTGGTGCGCGATCGCGCAGGAAACAGTAGCCCGGTCTCTGTGCCCAAGGCCGTTACCGTCGATGCCAAACCGATTCCGCGGGTACTTCCCAGGCCAGAGGTGCCGCTGGCGACTGGCAGCCAGGAGCAGGTGACCCTGAAACTGGTCGACGTTGATGAGCCTGTGGAAATAAGAATCCCTGGAACGGCGGTCATTCATCCGGGCGAGCCGTTCACGGTGGAATGGGCACCTGGGCTGTTCGGTGAGCAGTTGTTGCAGGGTGTGGAGGGTGTGAGCAGCTATCGTGTTGCCGAGCGTCATGTGGTTGCCCTGAGCGGCAAGACAGTGCCGCTGCGTTACACGGTAGACGGGAGCGACGGCCCATGGTGGTCTGATGTCAGGCGGGTGGTGATAGAGCCGCTTCCACGCTCCAGCATGCCGATTCCACAGCTATCAGGTACGACAGGTACCACGTTCAGTTTGAAGCAGCAGACGCGGGACCCGGCCATCACTCTGGCGCCCTGGAAGTTGATAAGCCAGGACCAATGGGTTCGTATCGAAATTCGCGGTGTGTCCGCTGAAGGCGCCAGTGATCTGCAGGTCATGCGCAATCATGCCGTCACAGAGGGTGAGTTGACGTCAGGAATCGGTGCAACAGGTGACGCGACGGTGCCGCTTGCGTTCTTGAGCAGTTTGCTGCTGGGGCAGAACTTCACGATCGAAGTGATGGTCAGTTTCGACGCCGGCCGTACCTGGCCGGCGCTGCCGAATTTCGAGCCGCTGGAGATCACCTTGCTGGCCTGAGTGACAGAGGCTGCTGCATGACGGCGGTAGAGGCGCCATAGTCGTTAAGGGTATTGAAGGTCACCTGCAGCCCCTGCAGCTTGCGGACCTGCGTCAGGCGGTAGGACTGTTGGGCGAACGGAAGTGCCATGGCCATGGTGCTGGGTTTTTCCGACTGCCCGGCGCCATTGACTTCCAGTTGGTCGAAAGTGAAGTGAAAAGGCGTCGGGTTGTCGACTACCAGATGCAAGCCGTCATCGCGTTGCTCCAGGAACCAGTTCAGATTCTTGACGTTATCTTGCGGCAAGCCCTTGAGTTGGCTGGGCCGATAGAACAGCTTGATGCGTGTGCGCATGGCGATGTTCAGTTGATTTTGGCCAGACGCTTCCTGCTGCGGGATTTCCTGGACATTGAAGAAAAACAGCGACTCACGGTCTTGCGGCAGGTCGTTAGGCAGGCGGTTGATCTGCACAAGCTGGTCTTTGCCAGGGGCCAGGCGGAAAAGCACGGGGGTCGGGACCAAAGGTACGGCCGTGAGGGTATCGTCTGTCTGGGTATTGACCCACGTCTGCACGGCGAAAGGCCTGTTGGTCGGGTTGGCGATCACAACCGATGAGCTGCGAGCGTCGCTGGTGTGAATCACCCGTGTGGCGTTGATGGTCAGCGCGGCTTCGGCGGCTGGTAATGAAAGGGCCAGGCACAGAGGAAGCAGGGCGCGTCGAAGGCGTTGGTATCCGGTGTTAGACATGATCTGCACAGAGTATTGTGAAGGAAGGGCCGCGCCGCGCATGGTGCGGCCTTTGGGGCTATTTCAGGTTGAACACGAAAGGAATCGTGGCGTTGACTGGCCCGGCGCTGACGGTTGCTGCGGTCGAGCGCAGGTTGGCGTAGAACAGCATCATGCTCTGGCCAGTGGCGTTCAGGTCATATTCCTTGGATTCGGCTCCCCAAGGGATGACGGTGCCGGTGTTGTCCTTGATTGCCAGCGCTACGCCAGCGGCGCTGCCAGGGTGAAGTGCATGCAGAGTGTCGCCCGCGCCTGCTGGGCCGTCTTTGCCAGAGAAGGAGACGACGCCTTTCTTGCCTGTCGGGTCGCAATTGGTTCCGGCAGTGATGCTAAGGCCAAAGCCCAGAGGGGATGATTCTTTGTCAACGCCACCCGTGAGCTGTGAGGCTTCAGCCTCAGGCAGCACGATCGGGTTCAGTACCGCACCGTTGTAAGGGTCGACAATCTCGATGGAGCAGGTGTTGCCGTTGACTTTGCCTGTGAAGAGGATGGTGCCGGTGTCCGGTACGGCATGGACAGTACTGGCGCCCACGGCCAAGCCGAGGGCGATCAAGGTTTTTTTCATTGGAAATACCCGTTGGTCAGTTGATGGCCGCGATCATCGTTACGGATGATGGGCGCATTTGGAGTCCTGGACAGCGTTGCTCAGCTGTAGCAGGGACGCGTGCAGGTTAAGCAGCACGGCACTGAGCGTCTGTAAGGCGAATCAACTTGAAGGCGGGGCATTGGCGGTTGGCTACAGCGTCAGGTCGCGCCTGGGTGCAGGCGCGACCGTCGAGCTGGTCAATGACTGGCAGAGCCGCTTGGCATCGAGAGCAGTTGCTTTTCCTGGTGCCAGTCGAAAGGTTCGTCGTTTTGCTCCGCCTCGTAGCGGCGGTCTTCGAGGCGCTGGTACAGGTCCAGTTCCTCGTCAGGCATGTAGTGCAGGCAATCACCGCCAAAGAACCACAGCAGGTCGCGAGGCACCAGGTGGGCGATTTGCGGGTAGCGCTGAATCACCTGGCAAATCAGGTCCTGGCCCAGATATTGGCTTTCCAGCGGATTCTGCGGCAACAGGGCCAGCAGCTCGTCGAAGCGTTCGAGGAACAGGGCGTGGCTTTCCTCTGGCACCTGCTCGGCATCCCCCAGTGCCACCAGGATGGTGCGCAGGTGGTTGAGCAGTTGCAGGTGATATTCCAGGTGGGGGTTGGCCATGGGGGAGGTCCTCGGGGTAGTCGAAACGGTGGCGGAGTATACGCGGGTTGCGGAAGGGGCCGCAAAACGGCCCCTTGCTCAGCGCACCTTGCCTGGCTCGGGCAGCAACTGTGCCTTGTCGAAGGCATCCACATCGATCACCGCCCGGCGGGCGTGCTCTGCCTCGTGCAACCGTTGCCCCTCACCTGGCTGCAGCGCACCGCTTTGCACTGCCGCATCGATCATCGACTGCCCTGGTGCAGGCTGAACCCTGCCTTCCTTGATAGCCTGGTGCAGCGCCTTGTGCAGCGGGGTTGCCTCATCCAATAAGTCGCAGGCCCGTTGCAGTGCCGCCACTGGGTCGCCATTGGCCTGCGGGCGGAAGCATCCTGCAAGCAACTCCTCCAGGGCCGGGTCGCCCTTGCTGCGGCCGATCAGCGCCGCCACTTCGGCATCCAGTTCATCGCATGGCCCGGTATGACGGCGGCCGAACGGAAACACCAGCACGCGTAACGCACAGCCGACAAAGCGGTTGGGGAAGTTGTCGAGCAGCCGGTCCAAGGCCTTTTCAGCCTGGCCGAGGCTTTCTTCCATGGCCCAGCGCAGCAGTGGCTGCATGTGCTCCGGAGAACCCAGGTCGTGATAACGCTTGAGTGCGGCGCTGGACAGGTACAGATAGCTCAGCACATCGCCCAGGCGCGCACTCAGGCGTTCGCGGCGCTTGAGCGCGCCGCCCAGCAGCATCATCGACAGATCCGCGAGCAGGGCGAATGCGGCGGCCTGGCGATTGAGAGCACGGAAGTAGCCCTGGCTCAGGGCATCACCCGGCACCTTTTCCAGGCGGCCCAGCCCCAGATTGAACACCAGCGTGCTGGCCGCGTTGCCAGCGGCGAACATGATGTGTTTCATCAGCAGGTCGTCGAATTCCTTCAGTGCCTGATCACGGTCTTCTCGACCGGCCAGGGCCATCTCCTTGAGCACGAACGGGTGGCAGCGGATAGCACCCTGGCCGAAGATCATCAGGTTGCGCGAAAGAATGTTCGCCCCCTCGACAGTGATGAAAATCGGTGCTCCTTGCCAGTTGCGGCCCAGGTAATTGTTCGGGCCCATGATGATGCCCTTGCCCCCGTGCACGTCCATGGCGTGCTGGATGCATTCGCGGCCACGCTCCGTCAGGTGGTACTTGAGAATCGCCGACAACACCGAAGGTTTCTCACCGAGGTCCACGGCTTTGGCGGTCAGCAGGCGGGCGCTGTCCATCAGCCAGGCATTGCCGCCGATGCGTGCCAGTGATTCCTGGATACCCTCGAAGGCCGCCAATGGCACATTGAATTGCTCGCGAATGTTCGCGTACTGGCCGGTGACCAGGCTGGTGTACTTGGCGGCACCGGTGCCAACGGCAGGCAGGGAGATGGATCTGCCTACCGAGAGGCAGTTCATCAGCATCATCCAGCCCTTGCCGAGCATGGCCTGGCCGCCAATCAGGAAGTCCAGCGGCACGAACACGTCCTTGCCGCTATTAGGGCCATTCATGAAGGCTGCGCCCAGCGGCAAGTGGCGTTTGCCGATATCCACGCCGGGGGTATTGGTGGGGATCAGTGCAAGGCTGATGCCCAGTTCTTCTTCTTCGCCCAGCAGGTGATCCGGGTCGTAGGCCTTGAACGCCAGGCCCAGCAGGGTAGCGACCGGGCCGAGGGTGATGTAGCGTTTTTCCCAGTTCAGGCGCAGTCCGATGACCTCTTCACCGTTCCACTGGCCTTTGCAGATGACCCCGGTGTCGGGCATTGCGCCGGCGTCGGAGCCGGCCAGCGGGCCGGTGAGGGCGAAGCAGGGGATGTCATCGCCACGAGCCAGGCGCGGCAGATAGTGGTCGCGTTGTTCGTCGGTACCGTAGTGCAACAGCAGTTCTGCCGGGCCGAGTGAGTTGGGCACCATTACCGTGGACGCCAGGTCGCCGCTGCGCGTGGCCAGTTTCATCGCCACCTGGGAGTGGGCATGGGCAGAGAAGCCTTTTCCGCCGTACTCCTTGGGAATGATCAGGGCGAAGAAGCCGTGGGACTTGATGTGCTGCCAGGCTTCGGGTGGCAGGTCCATGTCCTGGCCGATCTGCCAGTCGCTGACCATTGCGCACAGCTCTTCTGTTGGGCCGTCGATGAAGGCCTGTTCTTCCTCGGTGAGCTTGGGTGCCGGGTAATCGAGCAGGGTGCGCCAGTCGGGGCGGCCGCTGAACAGCTCACCGTCCCACCACACAGTACCGGCGTCGATGGCTTCGCGCTCGGTCTGCGACATGGGAGGCAGGGTACGCTGGAACCACGTGAACACCGGGCCGGTGAACACCTTGCGGCGCCAGTCCGGCAGTGCCACCAGGGCGATTTTCAGGGCCAGTACAATCCACAGCAGCGTCAGCAGCCAGCCAGGGGCGCTGCTGAAAATGCCCATCAACAGCACATAGGCCGCCATGATGCCCAGTATCTGCAAGGGCGCCAGGCGCCGGTGCGTGAGATATGCCGCGCCGATCACCAGCACCACCAACCACAACAGCAACATAATCGGTCCTCCTTGGAACCAAGGGCTTGAGCCGTCCCAGACAGCGTAGACGCAACACTGTGAACAGCCTGTTCAGAACAGTGACAGGGTGTGGCGGTGGGAGTTTCAGATCATTGTTCGCCTGTGCCGGCCTCATCGCCGGTAAACCCGCTCCCACAGGAACATCGCCGGCTTGAAGGTTGTGATGATCCTGTGGGAGCGGGCTTGCCCGCGAAGAGGCCAGTACAGGCAATAAAACTCTGGAGTAGACTGTTCACCCACTGCATTCCATAAGGACATTGCCATGCTGAAGATCTGGGGCCGCAAGAATTCGAGCAATGTGCGCAAGGCGCTGTGGGTCGCCCATGAGCTGGGTCTTGATTTCGAATCCATTGACGCCGGTGGCGCCTTTGGCGTGGTCAACGAGCCGCACTACCGTGCACGTAACCCCAACGGCCTGGTGCCGATGCTTGAAGATGGCGACCTGACTCTGTGGGAATCCAACACCATCGTCCGCTACCTGTGCGCCGAATACGGTGCAGAGCAGGGCTGGTACCTGGAAGACCCCCGCCAGCGTGCCCTGGCCGACAAGTGGATGGACTGGACCACCTCATCCTTCGCCACCCCGTTCCGCCCGCTGTTCTGGGGCCTGCTGCGCACCCCTGAAGACCAGCGCGACTGGGTGGCAATCAACGCCGCGCACAAGCAGTGCGCGCAGTTGCTGGCAATTGCCGACGAAACCCTGGCGCACCAACCGTACCTTTCCGGTGACCAGATCGGCATGGGCGACATCCCACTGGGTAGCTTCGTCTACGCCTGGTTCGAAATGCCCATCGAACGCCCGGCCATGCGTCATCTGGAAGCCTGGTACGAGCGCCTCAAGGCCCGCCCGGCCTACCAGGCCGCCGTAATGACCGCGCTGACCTGAGCTTGCTTCGATAGTCATTATCAATAGATGTGACTGTACTTGTGCGGCCGGGCCTTGCACCATGGCCGCACTCACTGCGCCAGTGATCTGCCCTGGCGTGTCCTGCACCTTTTTCTTCGGTAAGTGACCCGCTATGAGTTCCGCCCTGTCCATCCGACAGCTGACCAAGACCTACGGCAACGGCTTCCAGGCCCTCAAAGGCATCGACCTCGATGTTGCCGAAGGCGACTTCTTCGCCTTGCTCGGCCCCAACGGCGCCGGCAAGTCCACGACCATCGGCATCCTCTCGACGTTGGTCAACAAGACCAGTGGCACAGTCAACGTGTTTGGCCACGACCTTGACCGCGAGCCCTCGGCGCTCAAGCGCTGCCTGGGCGTGGTGCCGCAGGAATTCAACTTCAACCAGTTCGAGAAGACCTTCGACATCGTAGTCACCCAGGCCGGTTACTACGGCATCCCGCCCAAGCTGGCCAAGGAGCGCGCCGAGCAGTACCTCACCCAGCTGGGCCTGTGGGACAAGCGCGATGTGCAGTCGCGTTCGCTGTCCGGTGGCATGAAGCGCCGTTTGATGATCGCCCGCGCACTGATCCACGAGCCGCGGCTGTTGATCCTCGACGAGCCGACTGCCGGCGTGGACATCGAGCTGCGTCGCTCGATGTGGAGCTTCCTCACCGAGCTCAACCAGAAGGGCATCACGATCATCCTCACCACGCACTACCTGGAAGAGGCCGAGCAACTGTGCCGTAACATCGGCATCATCGACCACGGCACCATCGTCGAGAACACCAGCATGCGCCAGTTGCTGGGCAAGCTGCATGTCGAGACCTTCGTCCTCGACCTCAAGCAGGACCTGGCCTCGGCGCCTGTGCTGCAAGGCTACCCCTGCCGGCTGCTGACCCCGCACACCCTGGAAGTGCAGGTGGAGAAGGACATCGGCATTACCGCACTGTTCGGCCAGCTGGCGTTGCAGAACATCGAGGTACAGAGCCTGCGCAACAAGACCAACCGACTCGAGGAGCTGTTTGTGTCCCTGGTGGAAAAAAACCTGTCGAAGGTGGCCGTATGAGTGTGGAACTGCGCACCAACTGGGTCGCCCTGAACACCATCGTCTACCGCGAAGTGCGGCGCTTCCTGCGTATCTGGCCGCAGACCCTGCTGCCGCCAGCGATCACCATGGTTCTGTACTTCGTCATCTTCGGCAACCTGATCGGCCGGCAGATTGGCGACATGGGTGGTTTCACGTACATGCAGTACATCGTGCCGGGGCTGATCATGATGTCGGTGATCACCAACTCCTACGGCAACGTGGTGTCGAGCTTCTTCGGCAGCAAGTTCCAGCGCTCCATCGAGGAGCTGATGGTGTCACCGGTGTCGCCACACACCATTCTCGTGGGATATGTGCTGGGTGGCGTGCTGCGTGGCTTGGCGGTTGGGGTGATCGTGACCATCCTGTCGATGTTCTTCACCGACCTGCAGGTGCATCACCTGGGTGTGACCGTGGTCGTGGTGCTGCTGACCGCGACAATCTTCTCGCTGCTGGGCTTCGTCAACGCGGTGTTTGCGCGCAACTTCGACGATATCTCGATCATTCCAACGTTCGTGCTGACGCCCCTGACCTACCTGGGCGGAGTGTTCTACTCCATTAACCTGCTGCCGCCGTTCTGGCAGACCGTGTCGCTGGCCAACCCGGTGCTGCACATGGTCAACTCGTTCCGCTACGGCATCCTAGGGGTGTCGGATATCAGTATTGGCACGGCGATCACCTTCATGCTGGTGGCCACCGCGGTGCTCTATGTGCTGTGCGTTCGCCTGCTGGTCAGTGGCCGCGGCATGCGTGCCTGATACCCGTTGCTTGCGCCGGCGCCACTGCCGGCCAATCCACCAGCGCCAGTACAGCAAGGTAGTGAAGTAGGCGAAAATGCCCAGCACCACCCCGCACACCACCGAACCCAGCAGGAACGGCTGCCACAGCGTGGCCAGCTGGTCGGTGATCCATTCGAAGGTCAGTTCGTCGGGCAGGCTGCGGGGCGGTATCTGCAGCAGCCAGGCGCCGGTCATGTAGGTGACGAAGAACACCGGCGGCATGGTCAGCGGGTTGGTCAGCCAGACCAGGCTGACGGCGATCGGCAGGTTGCCGCGTACCGGGATCGCCAGTGCTGCAGCCAGCAGCATCTGCATGGGGATGGGGATCAACGCCGCGAACAGGCCCACGCCCATGGCCCGCGCCACCGAGTGGCGGTTGAGGTGCCAGAGGTTAGGGTCGTGCAGCAACTTGCCGAAAAAGCGTAAGGACTTGTGTTCCCGAATGCTGGTCGGGTCCGGCATGTAGCGTTTGAAAAGGCGGCGCGGCATGTGGGCTCCCGGAGCATTGATCGGGGAAGTATGCCTTGATTCCATCTCAGCCTTGTTCAGAGTTTGTGACAATTGTTGAGCAGGCACGGGCGGCTTTTCGGCTATGCCTCAGTAGGCGATTCCGCTTCTGGAGCTCTACCTCATGCGCACAGGGATGTTTGCGCTCGCGCTCGGGCTATTGAGCCTGGGCTTTCTCCCCTTTTTGCCGTCGGTCGGGTGGCTGCTACTGCTTGTGCTGGGGGGTGGTGTCTGCGCGTGCACCCGGCTGTGGCCGCTGGGCTGTTTTGTGCTGGGGCTGTGTTGGGCCTGCTGGTCGGCCCAGCAGGCGCTGGATGAGCGCCTGGCTGCGGGGCTCGATGGCCGCGCGCTTTGGCTGGAGGGCCGGGTCGCAGGCTTGCCGACGCGGACTGCGCAGGGCGTGCGCTTTGAGCTGGAGCAGCCACGTTCGCGTCGCGCCGAGTTGCCCCGGCGGTTGCAATTGAGCTGGTTCAACGGCCCGGCCATTCGCGCTGGCGAGCACTGGCGGCTGGCGGTCACCCTGCAGCGCCCGGCGGGGTTGCTCAACCCTCATGGCCCGGACCGTGAGGCTCAACTGCTGGCGCGCCGAATCGGCGCCACTGGCACCGTGAAAGCGGGCCAGGTGTTGCACGCGGCGCCACCGGGGTGGCGAGATGCGTTACGCGAGCGGCTGTTGAATGTCGATGCCCTTGGTCAGGAAGCTGCTTTGGTGGCGTTGGTGCTGGGGGATGGCGCAGGGTTGGCCCGCGACCAGTGGCAGGTACTGCAGGCTACCGGCACGGTGCACTTGATGGTGATTTCCGGCCAGCACATCGGCCTGGTTGCAGGGCTACTGTATGCCTTGATAGCGGGGCTGGCGCGCTGGGGGCTGTGGCCGCGTGACTGGCCATGGTTGCCCTGGGCATGCGGCCTGGCGCTGACGGCGGCGCTGGCTTATGGCTGGCTGGCAGGCGGCGGCGTGCCGGTGCAGCGCGCTTGCCTGATGCTGACGGTGGTGCTGTTGTGGCGCCTGCGCTTTCGTCAGCTAGGTGCGATGTTCCCGCTGCTGCTGGCGCTGAACCTGGTGCTGCTGGCAGAGCCCCTGGCGGTGTTGCTACCCGGGTTCTGGTTGTCGTTTGCGGCAGTGGCGATCCTGATCTGCAGCTTTGCCGCGCGCCTTGGCGGCTGGCGACCTTGGGAGGCGTGGACGCGGGCCCAGTGGGTAATCGCCGTAGGCCTGCTGCCTGTGTTGCTGGCCACGGGCTTGCCGGTGAGCCTGACCGCACCCCTGGCAAACGTGCTGGCAGTGCCTTGGGTCAGCCTGGGCGTGTTGCCGTTGGCGTTGCTCGGCACCCTGTTGCTGCCGCTGGCAGGCATTGGCGAGGGCTTGCTATGGCTGGCGGGAGGCATGCTGGACTTGTTGTTGCGCCTGCTTGCCTCGATAGCAGCGTGGCGCCCGGCATGGACACCGCCAGCTTTGCCGGTGCATGCATGGTTGCTTGTGTGTATTGGAGCGCTGCTGTGGTTGCTGCCACGCGGAGTGCCGGTGCGCGGCCTGGGCGGGGTCCTGCTGCTGGCCTTGTGGGTGCCGAGAGAGCCAGTGCCGCATGGTCAGGTAGAGGTATGGCAGCTAGACGTCGGTCAAGGTCTGGCGGTGCTGTTGCGCACGCGGCATCACGCCCTGCTGTACGACGCAGGGCCGGCCAAGGGCGAAATCGACTTGGGCGAGCGGGTGGTGCTGCCGACCCTGCGCAAGCTTGGGGTGGGCAGCCTGGACCTGATGTTGATCAGCCACGCCCATGCCGACCATGCGGGCGGTGCTGCGGCCATCGAGCGTGGTTTGCCAGTCCGGCAAATGATTGGCGGCGAAGCGCTGGATGATGTGCAGCTGCAACCTTGCACCAGTGGCGAACACTGGACCTGGGATGGCGTACGCTTTTCGTTATGGCGTTGGGCTGACGGGCAAAGCAGCAATGACCGCTCTTGTGTGTTGCTGGTCGAGGCGCAGGGCGAGCGTTTGCTGCTGGCGGGGGATATGGAGGCCGGCGCAGAGCGGGCTTGGCTGGCACAGAACGAAGCGCCCCGTATCGACTGGCTGCAGGCGCCGCACCATGGTAGCCGCACTTCTTCCAGCGAGGCCTTCATCCGCGCTACGGCTGCGCGTGGGGTGCTGATTTCACGGGGGCGCAACAACAGCTTCGGGCACCCGCATGCTCAGGTGGTCGAACGCTATGGTCGGCATGGCGTGGCCATTCACGACACGGCGGAAGAAGGGGGCTTGCGGCTGGTGCTGGGGAGCCATGGCGATGTCGAGGGTGTGCGTCGGCAGCGGCGATTCTGGCGGGAGGCTGGCGGTGGCTGACCGGTCCTCTTCGCGGGCAAGCTCGCTCCCACGGGCGATCGCAAGCCTCGTTAGGGGCGGGCTTGCCCGCGAAGAGGCCGGCCCTGCCATTTGCCTGACCTCCGGCAGATGAGCCCTTTGCGCTCCTGTGTTAGAGTGGCGGCCTTTTTCCAGAGGGGCGTTTACTGTGTGGGAATTGGTCAAGTCCGGTGGTTGGATGATGCTGCCGATCATTCTGAGCTCCATCGCCGCCATGGCTATCGTCGTCGAGCGCCTGTGGACCTTGCGCGCCAGCCGCGTTAGCCCGCCGCACCTGCTGGGCCAGGTATGGATGTGGATCAAGGACAAGCAACTCACCAGTGACAAGCTCAAGGCCCTGCGCGCCGATTCGCCGCTGGGCGAGATTCTCGCTGCTGGCCTGGCCAACTCGCGCCATGGCCGCGAAATCATGAAAGAGTGCATCGAGGAGGCCGCCTCGCGCGTCATCCACGAACTCGAGCGCTACATCAGCACCCTCGGCACCATCGCTGCCATGGCGCCGCTGCTCGGCCTGCTGGGCACCGTGCTGGGCATGATCGATATCTTCAGCGCCTTCATGGGCTCGCAGATGACCGCCAACGCCGCTGTGCTGGCCGGCGGTATCTCCAAGGCCCTGGTCACCACTGCGGCCGGCCTGATGGTTGGTATCCCGGCGGTATTCTTCCACCGCTTCCTGCTGCGCCGCATCGATGAGCTGGTGGTGGGCATGGAGCAGGAGGCGATCAAGCTGGTGGAAGTGATCCAGGGCGACCGCGAAGTGGAAGTGGCCGGAGGCAAGGCGTGAAGTTCCGGCGCAATCGCCAGCGGGAGAACGTCGACATCAATCTTGCATCGCTGATCGATGTGGTGTTCGTCCTGCTGCTGTTCTTCGTGGTCACCACCACCTTCACCCGCGAGACCCAGTTGCGTGTCGAGCTGCCCGAAGCGGCCAGCGCCGAGCAGGCACCGGCCGATCAGGGCAAACTGGTGGAAGTGACCATCAGCGCCGATGGTGTGTATTCGGTGAACAACCACCTGCTGCCCAAGAGCGACCTGGCGACCCTGAGCGAGGCCATCGAGCGCGAATCTGGCGGTGACAACAAGTTGCCGCTGGCCATCAGCGCCGACGGCAAGACCCCACACCAGGCCGTGATCACCGCAATGGATGCCGCCGGCAAGCTCGGTTTCAGCCACCTGCGCATGACCACCGTCGAGGCTGCCCAGGGGACACCTTGATGGCGCTCGCCGACCGCTTGCTCGCCGCCTGGTACACCGGGCATCCGGCCCTGGCGCTGCTGCGCCCGCTTGAAGCGTTGTACCGGCGCGTTGTGAGGCGCAAGCGCGCGCGTTTCCTTAGTGGCGAAAGTGCCAGCTATCGGGCGCCGGTGCCGGTCATCGTGGTAGGTAACATCACCGTGGGCGGCACCGGGAAGACGCCGATGATTCTCTGGCTGATCGAGCATTGCCGCCGCCAGGGCCTCAAGGTGGGTGTGGTCAGCCGTGGCTACGGTGCCAAGCCGCCGCACTACCCGTGGCGGGTAGAAGCGAGCCAGCCGGCCGAACAAGCCGGCGACGAACCTTTGCTGATCGTCCAGCGCACTGGCGTGCCGCTGATGATCGACCCTGACCGTTCCGGCGCGGTGCAGGCGCTGCTCGCCAGTGAGCCACTTGACCTGATCCTGTGCGACGATGGCATGCAGCATTACCGCCTGGCCCGTGACCTTGAACTGGTACTGATCGATGCCGCACGTGGTCTGGGCAATGGCTGCTGCCTGCCTGCTGGCCCGCTGCGCGAACCGCGCGAGCGCCTGCAAGAGGTGGACGCCGTGCTGTACAACGGTGCCGATGGCGACCGTGCGGACGGTTTTGGCTTCCGTCTGCAGCCGTCTGCCCTGGTCAACCTGCGCAGCGGCGAACGCCGCGAACTGGGCTTTTTCCCGCCGGGCCAGCGCCTGCATGCGGTGGCCGGTATCGGTAACCCGCAACGTTTCTTCAATACCCTGCTGGAGCTAAACTGGCAGCCGGTGCCGCACCCCTTTGCCGACCATGCACAGTTCAGTGCCGAAAGCCTGGCGTTCAGCCCGGCACTGCCGCTGATCATGACCGAGAAGGATGCGGTGAAATGCCGGGCCTTCGCCGCCGACGACTGGTGGTACCTGGCGGTCGAGGCACAGCCCACGCCTGCCTTCGGCGCCTGGTTCGACAACCAGCTGCAACGGTTGCTGCGCAAGCCCTGAACGCTCATTCAGCTAATTCAATGTTCCGGCCACCTGGCCTCAAGGAAGCCTCCATGGACACCAAACTGCTCGATATCCTCGCCTGCCCGATCACCAAGGGCCCGCTCAAGCTCAGTGCTGACAAGACCGAGCTGATCAGCAAGGGCGCAGGCCTGGCCTACCCGATCCGTGACGGTATCCCGGTGATGCTGGAAAGCGAAGCGCGTACCTTGACCGACGACGAGCGTCTGGACAAATGAGCGTGAACTTCACCGTGGTCATTCCCGCCCGGCTGCGCTCCACGCGCCTGCCGGGCAAGCCGCTGCTGGCAATTGCTGGCAAGCCTATGGTCCAGCACGTCTGGGAGCAGGCGCGCAAGAGTGGCGCCAGTCGGGTGGTCATCGCCACCGATGACGCCAGCATCCTCGAAGCCTGCCAGGCCTTTGGCGCCGAAGTGCTGATGACCCGCGCCGACCATGAATCGGGCACTGACCGCCTGGCCGAAGTGGCTACGCACCTGGGGCTGCCGGCTGATGCCATCGTGGTCAACGTACAGGGCGACGAGCCCTTGATCCCACCGGTGATCATCGACCAGGTGGCCGCCAACCTGGCAGCCCACCCGGAAGCCGGCATCGCCACCCTGGCCGAGCCGATCCATGAGCCGGAAACCGTGTTCAACCCCAATGCGGTCAAGGTGGTCAGCGACAAGAACGGCCTGGCCTTGAGTTTCAGCCGTGCGCCGCTGCCTTGGGCCCGCGACGCCTTTGCCAAGGACCGCGACGTGCTGCCGCAAGGCGTGCCGTATCGCCGCCACATCGGCATGTATGCCTACCGCGTCGGCTTCCTGCAGGACTTCGTCAGCTGGGGCCCATGCTGGCTCGAGCAGACCGAGGCCCTGGAGCAGCTGCGTGCGCTGTGGCATGGCGTGCGTATCCACGTCGAAGACGCCATCCAGGCGCCAGCCGTGGGAGTGGATACCCCCGAAGACCTGGAGCGCGTACGGCGCTTGCTGGAGGCCTGATGCGCGTCCTGTTCGTCTGCCTCGGCAATATCTGCCGCTCGCCCACCGCCGAAGGCGTGCTGCGCCATCAGTTGCAGGCGGCCGGCCTGGCTGAGCAGGTGCATGTGGCGTCTGCCGGTACCGGCGACTGGCATGTTGGCAAGGCCCCAGACAGCCGCACCTGCAAGGCAGCGCTGACGCGTGGTTATGACCTGTCGCGCCAGCGTGCCCAGCAAGTCAAGCCGGCGCATTTCGCCGAGTACGACCTGATCCTGGCCATGGATGAGAGCAACCTCGCCCACCTGCGCGCCATGCGCCCGCACAATGCCAGTGGCGAGCTCGACCTGTTCCTGCGCCGTTACGGCGCGGCCCTGGACGAGGTGCCAGACCCTTACTATGGCGGTGCCGAGGGCTTCGAGCAGGTGCTCGACCTGATCGAGGCTGCGTGCCGCGAGCTGGTCGTGGAAATCAAGGGGCGGCTATGACAGCGGTTTGGCAGGAGCAGGTTTCGCTAAAGCCCTACAACACCTTCGGCATCGACGTAAAAGCCCGGTATTTCACCCAGGCACACAGTGATGACGAAGTGCGCGAGGCGTTGGCCCAGGCGCGCCAGCGTCAGTTGCGAGTGCAGGTGATCGGGGGGGGCAGCAACCTGCTGCTGACCCGCGATATCGATGCGCTGGTACTGCACATGGCCAGCCGTGGCCAGCGCGTGCTGAGTGATGACGGCGAGCGGGTGGTGGTCGAGGCGCAAGCTGGTGAACCTTGGCACCCGTTCGTGCAATGGTCGTTGGCGCAAGGCTATTGTGGCCTGGAGAACCTCAGCCTGATACCTGGCACCGTGGGCGCTGCGCCGATGCAGAACGTCGGCGCCTATGGCGTCGAGATCAAGGATGTGTTCGCCGGGCTGACCGCGCTGGACCGGGAGACCGGGGCGCTGCGCGATTTCAGCCTGGAGGAGTGCGCCTTCGGTTACCGCGACAGCGTGTTCAAGCGCAACCCTGGGCGCTGGTTGATCTTGCGTGTGCGCTTTGCGCTGAGCCACGACTTGCAGGCACATCTGGACTATGGCCCTGTGCGCCAGCGCCTGGTGGAGCAGGGCGTTGAGCAGCCAACCGCGCAGGCGATCAGCGACGCCATTTGCAGCATTCGTCGCGAAAAACTGCCGGACCCGGCGGAGTTGGGTAACGCCGGGAGCTTCTTCAAGAATCCGGTAGTGTCGGCTGAGCTGGTCGAAAGCATTCGAAGCCAGTACCCGGGCGTGGTGGCCTATCCCCAGGCAGGCGGCCAGGTGAAGCTGGCAGCGGGCTGGTTGATCGAGCAGGCGGGCTGGAAAGGCTACCGTGAGGGCGATGCGGGTGTCCATCGGCTGCAGTCGCTGGTACTGGTCAATTATGGCCAGGCGAGCGGGGCGCAGGTGCATGCGCTGGCGCAGCGGATTCAGGCAGATATCCTGCAGCGGTTCGGCGTGGAGCTGGAGATGGAGCCCAACCTGTACTGATTGCTTTGCCTTTCCCGGCCCCGACTTGCCCGCGAAGAGGCCGGAACAGGTAAAACAGACAGGCAAGAAAAAGCCCCGCCAGTTCGCACTGGCGGGGCTTTTTCATTCAGCCTTGGCTATCAACCGTGATGAGGCTTGTGCTCATCGGCGGTTTCCAGTGCGGGCTTGGCAGCTTCCTGCGCAGCCTTGGCAGCGGCCTCGGCTTCACGCTTGCGGCGACGCACTTCGCGTGGGTCGTTCGGCGCGCGGCCGTTAGGCAGCATGACAGTAGCGGCTTCGACGGTTGCAGGGGCTTCTACAGGGGCTGGCACGACTACCGCAGGGGTAGCTTCGGCAGCAACAGGTTCTACCGCCACTTCCGGCTGGGCTTCGATGACGGCAGCTGGCTGCTCGGCAACCGGTGCTTCTTCAGCCACAACCTGAGCCTGCTCGGCTTCACCGCCCTCGACCACTGGCGCTTCGATCACTTCGGCTTTGGCAGCAGGTGCTTCAACCGGTGCTTGGGCTGCTGCCACTGGCTCGGCGGCAGGGGTTACTTCAACCACTGGCTGCGGTGCGACCTCGACCACTGGCTCGGCGCTGGCTTCGACTACGGTGACCGGCTCGCTGACAGGCTGTTCGACCACCGGCGCGATGACAGCTTCCTCGGCTTGAGCAACCACTTCGGCCTGCTCGGCCGGCTGGGCGACTTCGCTGTTTTCAGTGGTTACAGCTTCGGCGCTGGCGCGCTCGGCCTGCTGGTTGGCTTCAGCCTCGGCATTGGCGCTGATGTGGCTGCTGGCGACAGCGGCAGTGACGGCCAGGCCGGCAGCCAGTTCGGCGCCAAGCTCGGTGGCTTGATGCTGCTGCGGCTGCTCTTCGCTGCCTTCTTCGTCGCTGCCTTCGATCAGCTCGCCATTGGCATTGCGCTGACGCTCACGGCGGTTGCTGCGGCGACGCTGGCCACGGGAGCGACGACGCGGACGCTCGTCATCGGTGCCTTCCTGCTCGTCCTGCAGCAGCTCTTCGTTCGGCAGTTGCTCTTCGGCGAGTTCGGCCGCCTGCTCAGCAGCCTGTTCGGCTGGGCGTGGCTGGCGCTCTTCGCGCGGTGGGCGAGGCTGGCGTTCTTCGCGAGGAGCACGTTCTTCGCGAGGAGCACGTTCTTCACGCGGGGCACGCTCTTCGCGGGGCGCACGCTCTTCACGAGGGGCGCGCTCTTCACGAGGAGCACGTTCTTCACGAGGTGCGCGCTCTTCGCGTGGTGCACGCTCTTCACGTGGGGCGCGTTCTTCGCGTGGCGCACGCTCTTCGCGGGCTACACGCTCTTCGCGCGGCTGGCGCTCTTCGCGTTCTGCCGGTGTGGCGTCCAGCGGCTCGCGCAGTTCGCGTACGCGCTCTTCACCGCGGTTGCCGCGGCGGTCTTCGCGTGGCTGGCGTGGTGCGCGCTCTTCACGTGGCGCACGCTCTTCGCGAGGGGCGCGTTCTTCACGTGGAGCACGCTCCTCGCGTGGTGCGCGTTCTTCACGCGGGGCGCGTTCGGCTCGCTCTTCGCGTGGCTTGCGTTCTTCATCGCGGCGGCCATTGCGGTTGCGGCTCTGCTGGCGGCCGTTACGGCGCTCTTCGTTGCGCGCGTTACGCTCGGCAGCCGGCTTCTCGGCGGCGGCGACGACCGGTGCGGCGGCAGGTTCTTCCTTGCCGGCGAACAGGCTGACCAGCGACTTCACCAGGCCTTTGAACAGGCTTGGCTCAGGTGCGCTCGGTGCAGGGGCTACCGGTGCTGCAGGCTGAGGCTGCTCTTCGGCGGCGCTCGGTACTGGAGCGTTGGCACGGGCCGGCGCAGTCTTCACCGCGGCTTCCTGGCGAACCAGGGTGCGGGTGGCGGTTGGCTGTGGTGCTTCTTCAGTTTCGGCAGCGGCGATTTCGTAGCTGGACTGGTTGTTCAGCACTTCCGGGTTGTCGTCGCGCAGGCGCTGGACTTCGAAGTGCGGGGTTTCCAGGTGGTCGTTCGGCAGAATGATGATGCGTGCACGAGTGCGCAGTTCGATCTTGGTGATCGAGTTGCGCTTCTCGTTGAGCAGGAAGGCGGCAACCGGGATCGGCACCTGGGCACGTACTTCGGCGGTACGGTCTTTCAGGGCTTCTTCTTCGATCAGGCGCAGGATAGCCAGCGACAGCGATTCGACGTCACGGATGATGCCGGTGCCGGAGCAGCGAGGGCAGACGATGCCGCTGCTTTCGCCGAGCGATGGGCGCAGGCGCTGACGGGACATTTCCAGCAGGCCGAAGCGCGAGATGCGACCGACCTGAACGCGGGCGCGGTCGGCTTCCAGGCACTCACGTACGCGCTCTTCTACTGCGCGCTGGTTTTTCGCCGGGGTCATGTCGATGAAGTCGATGACGATCAGGCCGCCGATGTCACGCAGACGCAGCTGGCGGGCGATTTCCTCGGCCGCTTCCAGGTTTGTCTGCAGGGCGGTTTCCTCGATGTCGCTGCCTTTGGTGGCGCGCGCCGAGTTGATGTCGATGGAGACCAGTGCTTCGGTCGGGTCGATCACGATCGAGCCACCGGACGGCAGGTCGACGACGCGCTGGAAGGCGGTCTCGATCTGGCTTTCGATCTGGAAACGGTTGAACAGCGGCACGCTGTCTTCGTACAGCTTGACCTTGCTGGCGTACTGCGGCATCACCTGGCGGATGAAGGTCAGGGCTTCTTCCTGGGCATCGATGCTGTCGATCAGCACTTCGCCGATGTCCTGGCGCAGGTAGTCGCGGATGGCGCGGATGATGACGTTGCTTTCCTGGTAGATCAGGAACGGCGCGGCGCGGTCCAGGGACGCTTCCTTGATGGCGGTCCACAGTTGCAGCAGGTAGTCGAGGTCCCACTGCATTTCTTCGCTGCTGCGGCCAAGGCCGGCAGTGCGCACGATCAGGCCCATGTCGCCCGGCACGGTCAGGCCGTTCAGGGCTTCACGCAGCTCGTTGCGCTCTTCGCCTTCGATGCGGCGGGAGATGCCACCGGCACGCGGGTTGTTCGGCATCAGTACCAGGTAGCGGCCAGCCAGGCTGATGAAGGTGGTCAGGGCGGCGCCTTTGTTGCCGCGCTCTTCCTTCTCGACCTGGACGATGACTTCCTGGCCTTCGCTCAGGACTTCCTTGATGTTGACCCGGCCTTCAGGGGCTTTCTTGAAGTATTCGCGGGAGATTTCCTTCAGCGGCAGGAAGCCGTGACGTTCGGAGCCGAAGTCGACGAAGGCGGCTTCGAGGCTGGGCTCGATCCGGGTGATCTTGCCTTTGTAGATGTTGGCCTTTTTCTGCTCACGTGCGCCGGACTCGATGTCCAGGTCGTAGAGACGTTGGCCGTCCACCAGGGCTACACGCAACTCTTCGGGTTGAGTTGCGTTAATCAGCATTCTTTTCATGTTGTACCGTCGGTTTCCGGGCTGCCGGAAACGGCGTTCGGCACACACGACTTCTCATGGTCGGTGCCAAGGTGCGCAAAGGGTGGCCGGGCCACCCCCGTGTCGAGCAACGTTCGGCACCAGCCGGTTGCCCAGCCTGCCGTTGTCGCGACGACGCGTCCTGTTTGCTGCGGTGCCTACCAGGCCCCGGTGGCTTCGAATGGGTATCCGAATCAACCAAGCGGGCCTCGTGCACTCAGTCAGGAGGAGGAATCAACCGTCAGCCGTGGACGCCCGGAGGCATCTGTTCAGGACCTTATCCGCTCGCCGGCCATTCAGTGGGCCGGTGGCCGGACGCGGTGCTACACGGTCCGAGGGCTGTGCATCTCCACCCTGCACGTATCCCTGATAATTCGGGTGCTGCCGCGCGCTGAATCCGCAACGGGTTGCATTTTTCGCCAGCTTCGAACGGGAAGCTGACGCCATTACATATCCAAGGCAGGTATTTCCGAAGCATTCGCCTTGCGTTGCGTGGAAGCGACGGGGGCGGGCAGAGGTGCAGCGAAAAGAATCGGGAAGCAGGTGAAAAACCACACTTGTCGTTTTTTTCGGTCTTCTCTACACAGCGCTGGTGGCGATTCCAGGCAATTCGGTAAACTGGCGAAAACCCCGTAGGACGGCCTCGCGTCCTGGAGAACTGCGTAGGTCAGGAACCGGCCCAGGGCCTGGTTTCACTGGCCTGCCGCTTTTGGCGGCGTTCGCGACTATAGCAGTAATGATTAAGTGCTTCAATTCCATAAATAATTGTTATGATCCCCGCCATGACGACCAATACCCCTCCGACTTCCGGCGTTCAGCTGATCGAAGTCGCGCCGGAACTTGCCGGCCAACGAATCGACAATTTCCTCATCACGGCGCTCAAGGGCGTGCCCAAGACCCTGGTCTACCGCATCCTGCGCAAGGGTGAGGTGCGGGTCAACAAAGGGCGGGTCAAGCCGGAATACAAGATCCAGGCCGGCGATATCGTGCGCGTTCCGCCTGTCCGGTTGCCCGAGCGTGACGAGCCGGCACCTGTGGCCCAGGGGCTGCTGCAGCGCCTGGAGGCAGCCATCGTCTATGAAGACAAGGCGCTGATCGTGATGAACAAGCCGGCCGGCATTGCTGTGCACGGCGGCAGCGGCCTGAGCTTTGGTGTGATCGAGGCGCTGCGCCAGCTGCGCCCGGACGCCAAGGAGCTGGAGCTGGTACACCGCCTGGACCGCGACACCTCGGGCCTGCTGATGATCGCCAAGAAGCGCAGCATGCTGCGCCACCTGCATGCCGCCCTGCGTGGTGACGGCGTGGACAAGCGTTACATGGCGCTGGTACGTGGCCACTGGCCGACTTCGAAGAAGCAGGTCAATGCACCGCTGCTCAAGAGCAACCTGCGCTCCGGCGAGCGCATGGTCGAGGTCAACGATGAAGGCAAGGAGGCGCTGACCCTTTTCCGCGTGCTGCGCCGTTTCGGCGAGTTCGCCACCATTGTCGAGGCGCGCCCGATTACCGGTCGCACCCACCAGATCCGCGTGCACACCTTGCATGCCGGCCACATGATCGCCGGTGACAGCAAGTATGGCGACGAAGACTTCAGTCGCGAGATTCGCGAGCTGGGTGGCAAGCGTCTGTTCCTGCATGCCTATGCCCTGACCGTGCCGCTGCCCGATGGCGGTGAGCTCAAGCTTGAGGCGCCAGTGGATGAGGTGTGGGCGAAAACCGTGGAGCGACTCAGTGCGCCGTGACTATGAGTTACTGATTTTCGATTGGGATGGCACCCTGGCCGACAGCATCGGCCGCATCGTCGAGTCGATGAATGCCGCTGCCGAGCGTGCCGGCGAAGCGCCTAGCCCCGAGGGTGCGGTCAAGGGCATCATCGGCCTCGCGCTGGGGGAGGCCATCTCGACGCTGTATCCGCACCTTGATCCGTTGCAGGTCGAAACTTTCCGCCGGCACTACGCCGACATCTACATGGCCCTGGATCAGCAGCCTTCGCCCTTGTTCGAGGGTGTTGTCGAGTCGCTGGATGCGTTCCGTGCTGAAGGCTATCGCCTGGCAGTGGCGACTGGCAAGGCGCGCCGCGGGCTGGACCGCGTGCTCAAGGCCAATGGCTGGGAGCAGTTCTTCGACATCACCCGTGCCGCTGATGAAACCCGTGGCAAGCCGCACCCACTGATGCTCGAAGAAATCCTCGGGCATTGCGGCGTCGAACCCGGGCGGGCGCTGATGGTCGGAGATTCGGCATTCGACCTGCAAATGGCCAGTAATGCCGGCATGCATTCGGTGGCGGTGGGCTATGGCGCCATGTCGCTGCAGGCGCTGGCCGAGTTCGGCCCGCAGGTGTGTATCGAGCATTTTTCCCAGCTGCGCGAGTGGCTGGCCGGTTCCAGGCAAGTTCAATTCCAAGGTAGGTGAGCATGGCTGACGAGTGGAAAGCGCCGGTTAACGAAACCGACGAGGAGCGCCTCGCCCGCGAGGCGCGTGAAGCGCAGAACGAAGAGGTTCGTGTCGAGCAGAAGAGCTGGAAGCTGCTGGAGAAGACCTTGCTGGCCGGTGTTCAGGAGCAGCGTCGGGCCCGGCGCTGGGGGATCTTCTTCAAACTGCTGACCTTCGTCTACCTGTTCGGCATTCTGGTGCTGTTCACGCCATTGATGGACATGGACAAGGCCACCTCGCGCAGCGGCAATCACACTGCGTTGGTAGAGGTTCGCGGGGTGATTGCCGACCAGGAGGCCGCCAGTGCCGACAACTTGGTCAAGAGCCTGCGCGATGCGTTCAAGGACCCCAAGACCAAAGCCGTGGTCATGCGCATCAACAGTCCGGGCGGCAGCCCGGTGCAGGCGGGCTATGTGTACGATGAAATTCGTCGTCTGCGTGGTGAGCACCCAGATATCAAGCTGTATGCGGTAATCGCCGATCTGGGGGCTTCCGGTGCCTACTACATCGCCAGTGCCGCGGATGAGATCTATGCCGACAAGGCCAGTCTGGTTGGCTCCATTGGCGTGACGGCGGCCGGCTACGGCTTCGTGGGTTCCATGGAGAAGCTGGGTGTCGAGCGCCGTACCTATACAGCGGGTGAGCACAAAGCCTTCCTTGACCCGTTCTCGCCAGAAAAGCCTGATGAGCGTGCGTTCTGGCAGGGTGTGCTGGATACCACCCACCAGCAGTTCATTGCCATGGTCAAGCAGGGGCGGGGAGACCGCTTGAAGGATAAGGAGCATCCGGAATTGTTCAGTGGCCTGGTCTGGTCAGGTGAGCAGGCCAAGGCGCTGGGGTTGGTGGATGGGTTGGGCAGTGCCAGCTATGTGGCGCGTGAAATCGTCGGTGAGAAGGATCTGGTCGACTACACCGTGCAGGAATCGCCATTCGATCGCTTCTCCAAGCGCATTGGTGCCAGCGTGGCCGAGCACTTGGCCATGTGGATGGGCTTCCAGGGGCCGCAGTTGCGCTGAGCCTGTCGTGCGTTTTGCGGCGCCTGAGCGATCGAGCGCCGCCGGCGCGGCGCATCGCGGATAAATCCGCGCCTGCATTTGCTGCAGCGTGGCCATGCCTGACAGGCCATGGTTGTCAGTCGGTTTGCAAGGCTCAAGCCATGCGCCAAGGCGGGCGATCATGGCGTAACAGGTTCGGCACGTTGCAACAGGTGTAGGAGCGGATTTATCCGCGATGCGCCGCGCGGGCGGCGCTCGATCTCTCAGGCGCCACAACCCTCAAGCCGGGCTCAGGGAACCGTCACGCCTTCCTTGGTCAGCATATCCACCAGTCGAATCAGCGGCAGCCCTATAAGGCTGGTCGCGTCACAACCGTGGGTGCTCTGGAACAAGCTCACGCCCAGCCCCTCGGCCTTGAAGCTCCCTGCGCAGTCCAGTGGCTGCTCTGCCTCCACATAGCGCTCCACGCGCTCCCGATCCAGCTCGCGCATTGTTACCGTGAATGGCACGCAGTCGACCTGGCATTGCCCGGTCGCGGTGTTGAGCAGCGCCAGCCCGGTCAGGAAAGTCACCTGCTGGCCGCTGGCTTCGAGCAACTGCTCGCAGGCGCGCTCGAAGGTGTGTGGCTTGCCTAGAATCTGCTCCCCGAGTACCGCTACCTGGTCTGAGCCGATGATCAGGTGCTGCGGGTGGCTGTCAGCCAGTGCTTCTGCCTTTTGCCTGGACAGGCGCCGGACCAGCTCCACGGCGGGCTCGTCAGCCAGGCGCTGCTCGTCTAGGTCGGGGCTTGCCCAGGTGAAGGGCAGGCGCAAGCGCGCGAGCAGTTCGCGCCGGTAGGCAGAGCTGGAAGCCAGCAACAGAGGCAGCATGATAGACTCCTGGTCAGTTGAACCTGATTCTAACATGCAAGATGCCGCCGAATTTCCTTTGACAGGGGCGGGGGGCATCCCTAGAATGCTGCGCCTATGTTGAATGACCCGATTCCACCTCACGTTGACCCGCGCAAATTAGCCGACCGAGGCGTATCCATCACTGGTACGCTGCAACTCGCTGATTTGGAAAGACTCTGCGACCCGCTTTCCGACGATGTCGGTACGGTGCAGGCGAAGTTCGATTTTGAACGAGATGAACAGCACGTGGTGGTTATCCACAGCGAGCTGGACGTCGAGGTCAAAATGGTTTGCCAGCGTTGTCTTGAGCTGGTCACCCTGCCGATCCACAGCGAATGTACTTACGCCGTGGTGAAGGAGGGTGCGAATACCCAGTCGTTGCCGAAAGGCTATGACGTGCTGGAACTGGGCGAAGATCCTTTGGATCTGCAGGCCTTGGTCGAGGAGGAGCTGCTGCTCGCCTTGCCTATCGTGCCTGCTCATCATCCGGAAGAATGCCAGCAGCCGGCGGGCGCAGACGAGCCCGAATCGAGCAAGGACGAGGTATCGCGGTCCAACCCGTTCAGTGTTTTGGCGCAGTTAAAGCGTGACCCAAACGTTTAGGAGTTAATCAATTATGGCTGTTCAGCAGAACAAAAAATCCCGCTCTGCCCGTGACATGCGCCGTTCGCACGACGCTCTGTCGGAAAACGCGCTGTCGGTAGAAAAGACCACTGGTGAAGTACACCTGCGTCACCACGTTTCGCCAGAAGGCGTATACCGTGGTCGTAAAGTGATCGACAAGGGCGCTGACGAGTAATCCTTGTCCGCTCAGATCATCGCGATCGACGCAATGGGCGGGGACTTCGGTCCCCGCAGCATTGTCCAGGCTAGCATTGCCTGCCTTTCGGCTACCCCCTCGCTGCACCTGACCCTCGTCGGTCAACCCTCCCTCCTTGAAGATCTTGTCAGCGGCCTTGCAGCTGCGGATCGCGCGCGCCTGCAGATTGTCGCCGCCAGTGAGGTGATCGGTATGGACGAGCGGCCATCCCAGGCGTTGCGTGGCAAGCCGGATTCGTCGATGCGCATCGCCCTTGAACTGGTGCGGGACGGCAAGGCTCAGGCCTGCGTCAGTGCTGGCAATACCGGGGCGCTGATGGCGTTGTCGCGTTTTGTGCTCAAGACCCTGCCGGGTATCGATCGGCCTGCCATGGTCGCGGCCATTCCGACGCAGGCAGGCTACTGCCAGCTGCTCGACCTGGGTGCCAACGTCGACTGCAGTGCCGAGAACCTCTACCAGTTCGCCGTCATGGGCTCCGTGGCTGCCCAGGCCTTGGGCATTCACCGGCCGCGTGTAGCGCTGTTGAACATCGGTACCGAGGACATCAAGGGCAATCAGCAGGTCAAGCTGGCTGCCACGTTGCTGCAGAATGCCCGCGGCCTCAATTATGTCGGCTTCGTCGAAGGTGACGGCCTGTACCGCGGCGAGGCGGATGTGGTGGTGTGTGACGGCTTTGTCGGCAACATCCTGCTCAAGTCCAGCGAAGGCCTGGCGACCATGATCGGCGAGCGTATCGAGAAGCTGTTCAAGGGTGGCGCGTTGTCGCGGGTAGCCGGGGCGGTGGCGATGCCGCTGCTCAAGCGCCTGCAGGCCGACCTGGCGCCAGCGCGGCATAATGGCGCGAGCTTCCTCGGGCTGCAGGGCATCGTCATCAAGAGCCATGGCTCAGCGGGTGTGCAGGGTTTTCAAAGTGCGATCCAGCGGGCGCTGATCGAGATCCAGGAAAACCTTCCGCAGCGGCTGCATGGCCGCCTTGAAGATTTGTTGCCTTAGGCATTTCGCCGATGAAGTGCTTAAATGTGACCGCTTGGTCTGCGTATCCATCCAAGTTTTCAAATTCTGCGTCTAGCTCAGGGCTCGGCGCACCCCATTCGACGACAAGATCATAAGGGCTTGTTCAATGTCTGCATCCCTCGCATTCGTCTTCCCCGGTCAAGGTTCCCAGTCGCTGGGCATGCTCAAAGAGCTGGGCGCCGAAAAACCGGTGATCGTCGAGACCTTCAAGGAGGCCTCCGACGCTCTGGGTTACGACCTGTGGAAGCTGGTCCAGGAAGGCCCGGAAGAACAACTCAACCAAACCGACAAGACCCAGCCGGCGATCCTCACCGCCTCCATCGCCCTGTGGCGCCTGTGGCTGGAAGAAGGTGGCGCGCAGCCGGCTTTCGTTTCCGGCCACAGCCTGGGTGAATACAGCGCCCTGGTCGCTGCCGGTGCTCTGTCGCTTAAAGACGCCGTGCGCCTGGTCGAGCGCCGTGGCCAGCTGATGCAGGAAGCCGTGCCAGCCGGCCACGGTGCCATGGCTGCGATCCTGGGGCTGGACGACGCCGTGGTCGTGGAAATCTGCGCCGAGGCGGCCGAAGACGAAGTGGTGAGTGCCGTCAACTTCAACTCGCCAGGCCAGGTGGTCATCGCCGGTAACAAGGCTGCGGTCGATCGCGCCATGGAGCTTTGCAAGGCCAAAGGTGCCAAGCGCGCCTTGCCTCTGGCGGTCAGTGTGCCGTCGCATTGCGCCCTGATGAAGCCGGCTGCCGAGCGTTTTGCCGAGTTCGTCAACGCCATCGAATGGAAGGCTCCGCAGATCCCGGTGGTGCAGAATGTCACCGCTGCCGTCGCCGCCGACCTCGATGCGCTGAAGCAGGACCTGCTGGCGCAGCTTTACCAGCCGGTACGCTGGGTCGAGTGCGTGCAGACCCTGGCAGCCAACGGTGCTGTCAACCTGGTCGAATGCGGCCCGGGCAAGGTTCTGGCCGGCCTGAACAAGCGTTGCGCCGACGGCGTGACCACCTACAACCTCAATACCCCTGACGCTGTCGCCGCCACCCGTGCGGCGCTGGCCTGATTTGGAGAAGCTTGCATGAGCCTGCAAGGTAAAGTTGCACTGGTCACCGGCGCCAGCCGTGGTATTGGCCAGGCCATCGCCCTCGAGCTGGGCCGCCAGGGCGCGACCGTGATCGGTACCGCCACCTCGGCTTCCGGTGCCGAGCGCATCGCCGCCACCCTGAAAGAACACGGCATCACCGGCACCGGCATGGAACTGAACGTTACCAGCGCCGAGTCCGTGGAAGCAGTGCTGGGCGCCATTGGCGAGCAGTTCGGCGCGCCGACCATTCTGGTCAACAACGCTGGCATCACCCGCGACAACCTCATGCTGCGCATGAAGGACGACGAGTGGTTCGACGTGATCGACACCAACCTGAACAGCCTCTACCGTCTGTCCAAGGGCGTGCTGCGTGGCATGACCAAGGCGCGCTGGGGTCGTATCATCAGCATCGGTTCGGTCGTCGGTGCCATGGGCAACGCCGGCCAGGCCAACTACGCGGCGGCCAAGGCCGGCCTCGAAGGCTTCAGCCGCGCCCTGGCGCGTGAAGTGGGTTCGCGTGGCATCACCGTCAATTCGGTGACCCCGGGCTTCATCGACACCGACATGACCCGCGAGCTGCCTGAAGCGCAGCGCGAAGCCCTGCAGACCCAGATTCCGCTGGGCCGCCTGGGCCAGGCTGACGAAATCGCCAAGGTGGTTTCGTTCCTGGCGTCGGACGGCGCTGGCTACGTTACCGGCGCGACCGTGCCGGTCAACGGCGGGATGTACATGTAAAACTGCAATGCAATGTGACGGATTGCTTCAAAAAAGAGTCATACTGCGAGCCTAAAATCCGTTATAAAGCTGCAACCAGATTCCAGGCAGCGGTTGAAGTGGCTAAAGGGAAGGTTCGTTCCGCTTGAAAAGCGAACGTCTTTCTATAAACTTGGTCACCGGCCAGCTGCCTGACATATGTCCATTAGGAGTGAAAACTAGGTATGAGCACCATCGAAGAACGCGTCAAGAAAATCGTCGCCGAGCAACTGGGCGTCAAGGAAGAGGAAGTGACCAACGATAAGTCCTTCGTCGAAGACCTGGGTGCCGATTCGCTTGACACCGTTGAGCTGGTGATGGCTCTGGAAGAGGAATTCGAGACCGAAATCCCTGACGAAGAAGCCGAGAAGATCACTACCGTTCAAGCTGCAATCGACTACGTCAACAGCCACAAGGCGTAAGACGTTGTAGTCGACGCTTCTTGTCGAGAAGAACCGCACTGCCTTTGCCGGCGTGCGGTTTTTTCTTTGCGAGCCTCCAGCGTCGCTTCGCTGGCACCGAGAGCTTGTTGCCATTTCATTCCATTGCTTGAATGCAATGGCAAGAAACTCTGTGATTAGAAAAGGAGAGTACTGTGTCGCGTAGACGCGTCGTGGTCACCGGTATGGGTATGCTGTCGCCACTGGGTACCGATGTACCGAGCACCTGGCAGGGCATTCTGGCTGGCCGCAGTGGCATTGGTCCGATCGAACACACGGACCTGTCTGCCTACTCCACCCGTTTTGGCGGCTCGGTGAAAGGCTTCGAGGTTGAGCAGTACCTGTCGGCCAAAGAGGCCCGCAAGCTTGATCTGTTCATCCAGTACGGCCTGGCAGCCGGTTTCCAGGCGGTGCGCAACGCCGGCCTGGAAGTCACCGATGCCAATCGTGAGCGCATTGGCGTGGCCATGGGCTCGGGTATCGGTGGCCTGACCAACATCGAAGAAACCAGCCGTACCCTGCACGAGCAGGGCCCGCGCCGTATTTCGCCGTTCTTCGTACCGGGTTCGATCATCAACATGATCTCCGGTTTCCTGTCTATCCACCTGGGGCTGCAGGGGCCGAACTACGCCATTGCCACCGCCTGTACCACTGGCACCCACTGCATCGGCATGGCCGCGCGCAACATCGCCTACGGTGAAGCCGACGTGATGATCGCCGGTGGCGCCGAAATGGCGGCTTGCGGCCTGGGCATGGGTGGTTTTGGTGCGTCCCGTGCGCTGTCGACCCGCAACGATGAGCCAACCCGTGCCAGCCGTCCGTGGGACAAGGGCCGTGATGGCTTCGTGTTGTCCGACGGCGCCGGTGCCCTCGTGCTCGAAGAACTCGAACACGCCAAGGCCCGTGGTGCGACCATCTATGCCGAGCTGGTCGGTTTCGGCATGAGCGGTGACGCCTACCACATGACTTCGCCACCCGACAGCGGCGAAGGCGCTGCCCGTTGCATGGCCAATGCCCTGCGCGATGCTGGCATCCAGCCTGAAGCAGTCAGCTACATCAACGCCCATGGCACCTCGACGCCGGCCGGTGACATCGCCGAAGTCGCGGCGATCAAGCGCGTGTTCGGTGAACATGCCTACAAGCTGGCCGTCAGCTCGACCAAGTCGATGACAGGGCACCTGCTTGGCGCTGCCGGTGCGGTAGAGGCGATCTTCAGCGTGCTGGCGATCAACAGCCAGATGGCACCGCCAACCATCAACCTCGACGAGCCGGACGAGGGCTGCGACCTCGACTTCGTGCCGCACCAGGCGCGCAGCATGCCGATCGATGTGGTGCTGTCCAACTCGTTCGGCTTTGGTGGCACCAACGGTTCGCTGGTGTTCCGCCGGTTCGCCGGTTGATGCACAGCTGGATCGACGGCCAGCCCGCGACTGCGATCAATTTGCAGAACCGCGGCCTGGCCTACGGCGATGGCCTGTTCGAGACCCTCGCTGTGCGCGGTGCACGGCCCAGCCTGCTGGACGGCCATCTGGCCCGTCTGGCGCTGGGTTGTCAGCGCCTGGCCATCGACGCCGACCTGGCGCTGGTGCGTGATGAAATCCTGCGTTTCGCCAGCCAGCTCGGTGACGGTGTCGCCAAACTGGTCCTTACCCGTGGCGACAGCCAGCGTGGCTACGCGCCGGTTGCCGGCATTGCGCCGCGCCGGATCCTCCAGGGCAGCCCGCTGCCCAGCTATCCTGTCGAAAATGCCGAGCATGGCGTGCGGCTGTTCCCTTGTCAGACCCGGCTTGGGGAACAACCGTTGCTGGCTGGTCTCAAACACCTCAACCGCCTTGAGCAGGTGCTGGCCCGTGCCGAATGGCAGGACAGCGAGCATGCCGAAGGCCTGATGCGTGACGGGCAGGGCAGGGTGGTCGAAGGCGTATACAGCAACCTGTTCCTGGTGCGCGATGGCGTGCTGCTTACGGCTGACCTCAGCCGTTGCGGTGTTGCTGGCGTGATGCGTGGTGCCCTGCTGGAGCAGGCGCAACGGCTGGGCATGACGGTGCAGGTGCGTGATATCGCGTTCGACGAACTGCAGCAGGCGGATGAAGTGTTCGTCTGCAACAGTGTCTACGGTGTCTGGCCCGTGCGCGCAATTGCCGCGCTGAACTGGTCGCCGGGCCCGCTCACCCGTAAACTGCAGGCCGTTGCCCGTACGTTACTGGATACCTGAATTCGTGAGACGCAAATTCCTGCTGCTGCTGGAAATGGGCTTGATCCTCGCCGGCCTGGCCCTGGGCTGGTCGGCGTGGAAGATCAACTCGGTACTGGAACAGCCCCTGCATGTGGCTGAAGAGCGCATGCTCGACGTGCCCAGTGGCACCAACCCCAACCGCATGTTCTATCGCATGCAGGCCGATGGCCTGCTCGATGACGCTGTCTGGCTGCGCCTTTACTGGCGCTTCAATATGGCCGGCACACAGCTGCATACCGGCGAGTACCGCCTCACCCCCGGCATGACCGTGGAAGAGCTGTTCGACGTCTGGCGTCGTGGCGATGTGGTGCAGTACAACCTGACCCTGGTCGAAGGCTGGACGTTCCGCCAGGTGCGCTCGGCGGTGGCCAAGCATGAAAAGATCAAGCACACCCTGGAAGGGCTTTCCGATTCTGAGGTGATGGACAAGCTCGGCCACACCGGTGTGTTCCCTGAAGGCCGCTTTTTCCCCGACACCTATCGCTTCGTGCGTGGCATGAGCGACGTCGAGTTGCTGCAGCAGGCATACATGCGCCTGGACGAGGTACTGGCCAAGGAGTGGGCAGAGCGTACGACTGACCTGCCTTACCGTGACCCTTACCAGGCTCTGATCATGGCCTCGCTGGTGGAGAAGGAAACCGGTATCCCCCAGGAGCGCGGGCAGATCGCCGGGGTCTTCGTCCGCCGCCTGCGCCTAGGCATGATGCTGCAGACTGACCCGACCGTTATCTATGGCATGGGTGAACGCTACAACGGCAAGATCACCCGCTCCGACCTGCGCGAGCCGACGCCTTACAACACCTACACCATGACGGGCCTGCCACCGACACCGATCGCCATGGTCGGGCGCGAGGCGATCCATGCCGCGCTCAATCCGTCCGATGGCACCAGCCTGTACTTTGTCGCCCGTGGCGACGGTAGCCACGTGTTCTCCGATGACCTGGACGATCACAACTCGGCGGTGCGCGAGTTTCAGCTCAAGCGTCGCGCGGATTACCGGTCCAGTCCGGCTCCGCAAAGTGCGCCCGAGGACGCAGCCGGGCCTGCTGAGCAGGATCCCGCCAGCGAGGCTGCACCGGTCGACGTGCCGACGCCCGACGAACAACATTAAGGACTGCCTGTGAGCGGCTTGTTTATTACCCTGGAAGGCCCCGAAGGCGCGGGCAAGAGTACCAACCGCGATTACCTGGCGGCGCGCCTGCGCGAGCAGGGCCTGGACGTGGTGCTGACGCGGGAGCCTGGTGGTACGCCACTGGCTGAAAAAGTCCGTGAGCTGTTGCTGGCGCCAAGTGATGAAATCATGGCGGCAGACACCGAGCTGCTGCTGGTGTTCGCTGCCCGAGCCCAGCACCTGGCCGAGGTGATTCGCCCGGCACTGGAGCGTGGCGCGGTGGTCTTGTGCGACCGGTTTACCGATGCCACCTACGCCTACCAAGGGGGGGGGCGCGGCCTGTCCGTGGCGCGAATCGCTTCCTTGGAGCAATTCGTCCAAGGGGATCTGCGCCCGGACCTGACCCTGGTCTTCGACCTGCCAGTGGAAGTCGGCCTGGCCCGTGCCGCTGCGCGCGGCCGCCTGGACCGTTTCGAGCAGGAGGGCCAGGCCTTCTTCGAGGCCGTGCGCCAAGCCTATCTGCAGCGCGCCCAGGGCGAGCCGCAGCGCTACAGCCTGCTCGACGCCGCGCAGCCGCTGGAGGCGGTGCAGCGTGCCATCGATGCGCTGCTGCCTGGCATCGTGGGGCGTTGCCGTGGCTGAGGCCTACCCCTGGCAGCAGGCGCTGTGGCAGCAACTGGCCGGTCGTGCCCAGCACGCCCACGCCTACCTGCTGCACGGCCAGCAAGGCATCGGCAAGCGCGCCCTGGCCGAACGGTTGATGGCGCGCCTGCTATGCCAGCAGCCGCAGGGGCTGGACGCCTGCGGGCAGTGCAAGTCGTGCCTGCTGCTCAAGGCTGGCAGCCACCCGGACAACTTCGTCCTGGAGCCGGAAGAGGCCGACAAGCCGATCAAGGTCGATCAGGTGCGCGAACTGGTGTCGTTCGTGGTGCAGACGGCGCAGCTGGGCGGGCGTAAAGTGGTGTTGATCGAGCCGGTCGAGGCGATGAACGTCAATGCCTCCAACGCCTTGCTCAAGAGCCTGGAGGAGCCCTCGGGCGATACTGTATTGCTGCTGGTCAGTCACCAGCCAAGCCGCCTGCTGCCGACGATCAAAAGCCGCTGCCAGCAAGTCGTCTGCCCGCAGCCGAGCCCGGCACAGAGCCAGGCCTGGCTGGCCACTGCCTTGCCCGACAGCGACGAGGCCGAGCGCGAGGAGCTGCTGACCCTGGCTGCCGGCTCGCCGCTGATGGCTGTCAGCCTGCAAGCTCAAGGCGTGCGCGAGCAGCGGGCCCTGGTGACCGACGGGGTGAAGAAGCTGCTCAAACAGCAGCAATCGCCCAGCCAGTTGGCCGAGGCCTGGAGCAGTGTGCCGTTGTTGCTGTTGTTCGACTGGTTCTGCGACTGGTCACACTTGATTCTGCGCTACCAGTTGACCCAGGATGAAGACGGCTTGGGTTTGGCCGACATGCGCAAGGTGGTGCAGTACCTGGCGCAGAAGGCTCGCCAGGGCAAGGTGCTGGAAGTCCAGGCGTGGATCCTCGAACAGCGCCAGAAGGTGCTCGGTAAAGCCAACCTCAATCGCGTACTGTTGCTGGAAGCCTTGCTGGCCCATTGGGTACAGCTGCCGGGTTCCCGCTGATTTTCCATCTTTTCATGTGTGCCGTTTCCCATGCTCGTAGATTCCCATTGCCACCTCGACCGTCTTGACCTGAGCGCCCATCAGGGTTCCCTCGATGCTGCCCTGCAGGCGGCGCGTGAACGCGGGGTCGGGCATTTCCTGTGCATTGGCGTCAGTGCTGAAAATGCCGGGGCGGTGAAGGCGCTGAGCGAGCAGTACGGCGATGTGGATTGCTCGGTGGGCGTGCACCCGCTGGACCTGGCGCCGGGCGAAACGCCGGCGCTGGAATGGCTGCTGCGCGAGTTGGCGCACCCGCATGTGGTGGCGATCGGTGAGACCGGCCTGGACTACCACTACGAACCGGAAGCAGCCGAGTTGCAGCAAGCGTCGTTCCGCCTGCACCTGGAGGCCTCGCGCCAGACTGGCAAGCCGGTGATCGTGCACACCCGTGCCGCGCGGGCCGATACCTTGGCGTTGCTGCGTGAAGCCAATCTGCCTCAGGCGGGTGTGCTGCACTGCTTCACCGAAGACTGGGAGATGGCCAAGGCGGCCCTGGACCTGGGTTACTACATTTCGCTGTCTGGCATCGTCACGTTCCGCAATGCCGATGCCCTTCGCGAGGTGGCGCGGCAGGTGCCGGTCGACCGCCTGCTGGTGGAAACCGACTCGCCGTACCTGGCGCCAATTCCGCATCGCGGCAAGCCGAACCTGCCGCAGTATGTGCGGGAAGTGGCGGAGTACGTGGCATCGTTGCGTGGGGTGAGCTATGACCAGCTGGCCGAGCAGACCACGGGCAACTTCAAGCGCTTGTTCCCACTTGCGCGAGTGGCCTGAACCCAGGCCAATCGCTTTTGCTCTGCTTTTGCTCTGCTTTTGCTCTGCTTTTGCTCTGCTTTTGCTCTGCTTTTGCTCTGCTTTTGCTCTGCTTTTGCTTCTAAGCGCGCGATAGTTCAGGCGCCGCAGAGTGCGACTTCAGGAGGCCGAACGCAGGCGTCTGGAGGGCCAGGGTGCGCAGCACCCCTTCGGCGTAGCCGAAGGCGCGAGATGTAGACTTGCGTAGCAAGTCGTAGGCCGCGCGGGCCCGGAGGGCGCCGGAGTGAGGGGACCCCGGAGCGCAGCGCAGGG
>NZ_QLTL01000026.1:0-55283 GCF_003269045.1 Pseudomonas sp. URMO17WK12:I7
GCATCCATTGCGTTCCACTACTTGAGGAAAGGTCGATGACCATGTCTCTGGGTACACGGATGGGGGCCGAGCTGGTCGGCACCTTCTGGTTGGTTCTTGGTGGCTGTGGCAGTGCCGTACTTGCAGCTAGTTCTCCCGTCGGCATCGGCGTGCTTGGTGTCGCTTTCGCTTTCGGTCTCACCGTGCTGACCATGGCGTTCGCCATCGGTCATATCTCCGGCTGTCACCTCAACCCCGCCGTGTCGTTCGGGCTGGTGGTGGGTGGGCGTTTCCCAGCCAAGGAGCTGCTGCCCTACGTCATCGCCCAAGTGATCGGCGCGATTCTGGCAGCTGCAGTGATCTACTTCATCGCCAGCGGCAAGGCCGGCTTCGAGCTTTCATCGGGCCTGGCCTCGAACGGCTACGCCGATCATTCGCCCGGCGGCTATTCGCTGGGGGCGGGTTTTGTCAGTGAAGTGGTGATGACGGCGATGTTCCTGGTGGTGATCATGGGCGCCACCGATGCCCGTGCCCCGGCAGGCTTCGCGCCGATTGCCATCGGCCTGGCCCTGACCCTCATCCACCTGATCTCGATCCCGGTGACCAATACCTCGGTCAACCCCGCGCGCAGCACGGGGCCGGCATTGTTCGTCGGTGGCTGGGCCCTGCAGCAGCTGTGGCTGTTCTGGGTGGCGCCGCTGATCGGGGCTGCGATCGGCGGCGCGCTGTACCGGGGCCTGGCGAAGGAGCCTTAGCGCTGATGCACGCAGCGCCCGGCGGCGTAGGTTTCGCGCACGGTGCGGTCGTCGCCCAAGGTGGTCAGCACGAACAGGGTCTCTTCGATGCTGCTGGACTGCTGAATGCGGTAGTCCAGTAGCGGCGTGGCCTTGTAGTCGAGCACCACGAAATCGGCTTCGTTGCCTGGGCGCAGGCTGCCGATACGGTCGTCCAGGCGCAGTGCGCGCGCGCCACCGAGGGTGGCCAGGTACAGCGATTTGTAAGGGTGCAGGCGCGCGCCCTGCAGCTGCATCACCTTGTAGGCCTCGTTCAGGGTGTTGAGCAGCGAGAAGCTGGTGCCGGCGCCGACGTCGGTGCCCAGGCCCACGTTGACCTTGAAGCGCTCGGCCTGGGGCAGGTTGAACAGGCCGCTGCCGAGGAACAGGTTGGAGGTCGGGCAGAACGCCACGGCCGAACCGGTTTCGGCCAGGCGCTGGCATTCGCTGTCGCACAGGTGCACGCCGTGGGCGAACACCGAGCGCTCGCTGAGCAGCTCGAAGTGGTCATAGACGTCCAGGTAGCCTTTTTGCTCGGGGAACAGCTCTTTTACCCAGTCGATCTCCTTGAGGTTCTCGGACAGGTGGGTGTGCATGTACAGCCCTGGGTATTCCTTCAGTAGCTGACCGGCCAAGGCCAGTTGTTCTGGTGTGCTGGTCGGTGCGAAGCGCGGGGTCACCGCATAGTGCAGGCGGCCCTTGCCGTGCCAGCGTTCGATCAGCTGCTTGCTCTGGGTGTAGCCGGACTCGGCAGTGTCGGTCAGGTAGTCCGGGGCATTGCGATCCATCATGACCTTGCCTGCGATCATCCGCAGGTCCAGGCGCTCGGCTTCTTCGAACAGGGCATTGACCGACTGCGGGTGCACGCTGCCAAACACCAGGGCGGTGGTGGTGCCGTTGCGCAGCAGCTCCTTGAGGAAGATCTTCGCCACCTTGTCGGCGTGATCCTTGTCGGCGAACTGCTTCTCGCAGGGGAAGGTGTAAGTGTTGAGCCAGTCCAGCAGCTGTTCGCCGTAGGAGCCGATCATGCCGGTCTGCGGGAAATGGATGTGGGTATCGATGAAGCCCGGGGTGATCAGGGCGTCCTGGTAATGCACCACTTCGATATCGGCTGCCAGGTTCGGCAGCAGCTCGCTGGCAGGGCCGACGGCACTGATGCGGCCATCGTCGATCACCAGCAGGCCGTCCTCGAAATACTCATGGGAAGCGTCCAGGCCTACCTCGGCCGGGTCGGCGATGCTGTGCAGGATGGCGGCACGGTAGGCTTTGCGGGTAACGGTCATAACACACTCGTCAAATGGCTTGGCTGCGCCGGGAGGGCGGCAGCAACTGGGCAATGGGGCCGGCGTTGGCGGCAGCGTCGTGCTGGCCGAAGCAGGCGTTGTAGGTGGCAATGATTTCGCCGGCGATGGACACGGCAATCTCGATCGGCAGCTTGCCCTTGACCTCGGGCAGGCCCATCGGGCAGCGCATGCGCGCCAGCACGGCATCGTCGTAGCCGCGCTCGCGCAGGCGGTGCTCGAACTTGACCCGTTTGGTCTTCGAGCCGATCAGGCCGAACCAGGTGAAATCGTTGCGCTTGAGAATGGCGGCGGTCAGTTCCAGGTCGAGCTGGTGGTTGTGGGTCATGACGATGCAGTAGCTGCCTGGTGGCAGGTCCGCGACTTCGTCGACCGGCTCCTCACTGACGACCTTGCTCACCCCGTTGGGGATGAATTCGGGGAATTCCTGTTCGCGCGCGTCGATCCAGCGCACCCGGCAGGGCAGGGCGGCGAGCAAGGGTACCAGAGCACGGCCGACATGGCCCGCGCCGAACACGGCGATCTGCGCCTGCACCGCGGCCATTGGCTCGAACAGCAGCACGGTGGCGCCGCCGCAGCACTGGCCGAGGCTGGCACCGAGGCTGAAGCGCTCCAGGTGCGGGGTGCTGCGGTGTTCCTCGAGCATCTGCCGGGCGATGTGCAGGGCCTTGTATTCCAGATGGCCGCCGCCGATGGTGTCGAACAGGCCGGTGGCGCTGACGACCATCTTCGAGCCGGCGTTGCGCGGGGTCGAGCCGCGCTCCTCGATGATGGTTACCAGCACGCAGGCTTCGCCGCGGGACTGATGGTCGGCGAGGGCGTTGATCCATTGGTGCATGATTCAACCTCTCTCAAGAGCGACATGGTCCGTTGTAGCAGCGGCCTTGTGTCGCGAAAGGGCTGCGCAGCAGGCCCAGGCATCTTCATTGCTGCACAGATCCTGGGGTCGCTGCGCGACCCTTTCGCGACGCAAGGCCGCTCCTACAGGGGCCTTGCATTGTCAGTGGGTGACGGGTTCCAGTTCCGGCTCGGCAGGCTGTGCTGCAGCCACCGCCATGCGCATCTGCTCGCAACCCCACAACACCCGCTCCGGTGTTGCCGGCGCGTCGATGTTCGGCTGCACGCGATAGTCGGCGATGCTGGCCACGGCATCCTTGAGCGCACACCAGGCGGCGATGCCAAGCATGAACGGTGGCTCGCCCACGGCCTTGGAGTGGAACACCGTGTCTTCCGGGTTCTTGCGGTTCTCCACCAGCTTCACCCGCATGTCCAGCGGCATGTCGGCCACCGCCGGGATCTTGTAGCTGGCCGGGCCGTTGGTCATCAGCTTGCCCTTGGCGTTCCACACCAGCTCTTCGGTGGTCAGCCAGCCCATGCCCTGGATGAAACCGCCTTCGACCTGGCCGATGTCGATGGCCGGGTTCAGCGAGTCACCCACGTCATGCAGGATGTCGGCGCGCAGCATCTTGTACTCGCCGGTCAGGGTGTCGACGATCACTTCCACGCAGGCAGCGCCGAAGGCGAAGTAGTAGAACGGCCGGCCGCGCGCCTGGCTGCGGTCGTAGTAGATCTTTGGCGTGCGGTAGAAACCGGTGCTCGACAGCGATACCTGGCCAAAGTAGGCCTGCTGCACCAACTGCTCGAAGCTGACGATCTGGTCGCGCACACGCACATGGCCGTTACGGAACTCGACGTCTTCCTCGGTCACCTGATAGTGCCTTGCGGCAAATTCGGTGAGGCGCTTCTTGAGGATCTCGGCGGCGTTCTGGGCGGCTTTGCCGTTCAGGTCGGCACCGCTGGAGGCTGCAGTCGGCGAGGTGTTGGGCACCTTGTCGGTATTGGTGGCGGTGATCTGGATGCGGCTGATATCGACTTGGAAGACCTGCGCCACCACCTGTGCCACCTTGGTGTTCAGGCCCTGGCCCATCTCGGTGCCGCCGTGGTTCAGGTGGATGCTGCCGTCGGTGTAGATGTGGATCAGCGCGCCGGCTTGGTTGAGGAAGGTGGCGGTGAACGAGATACCGAACTTGACGGGCGTCAGCGCCAGGCCCTTCTTCAAGACCGGGCTGTTGGCGTTGAAGCGGCGGATCGACTCGCGGCGTTCGGCGTAGTCGCTGCTGGCTTCGAGCTCGGCGGTCATTTCCTCGAGCATGTTGTGCTCGACGGTCTGGTAGTAGTGGGTGACGTTGCGCTCGGTCTTGCCGTAATAGTTGGCCTTGCGCACGGCCAGTGGGTCGCGGCCCAGGTGGCGGGCGATGTGGTCCATCACCTGTTCGATGGCGACCATCCCCTGTGGGCCGCCGAAGCCGCGGTAGGCGGTGTTGGAGGCGGTGTTGGTCTTGCAGCGGTGGCCATGCACGGTGGCATCGCCCAGGTAATAGGCGTTGTCGGAGTGGAACATGGCGCGGTCGACGATCGACCCGGACAGGTCGGGCGAGTAGCCGCAGTTGCCGGCCAGGTCGAGGTTGATGCCGTGCAGGCGGCCGTCGTCATCGAAGCCGACATCGTACTCCACGTAGAACGGGTGGCGCTTGCCGGTCATGGTCATGTCTTCAACCCGTGGCAGGCGCATCTTGGTCGGCTGGCCGGTCAGGCGTGCGACCACCGCGCACAGGCAGGCCGGGCTTGCGGCCTGGGTTTCCTTGCCGCCGAAGCCGCCGCCCATGCGGCGCATGTCCAGCACCACCTTGTTCATCGGTACGTCGAGTACTTCGGCGACCAGCTTCTGCACTTCGGTGGGGTTCTGCGTGGAACAGTAGACGATCATGCCGCCGTCCTCGGTGGGCATCACCGAGGAGATCTGGGTTTCCAGGTAGAAGTGCTCCTGGCCGCCGATGTGCAGGGTACCTTGCAGGCGGTGCGGGGCGCTGGCCAGGGCTGCGGCTGAATCGCCGCGCTGGTGGGTGTGGCTGTCGAGCACGAAGTGCTTCTTGCGCAGCGCATCGACCACGTCCAGCACGGGCTCCAGGTCTTCGTATTCGACGATGGCAGCCATCGCTGCGCGGCGTGCGGTATCGAGGTCGCGAGCGGCCACGGCGAGCACCGGTTGGCCGTAGAACTCGACCTTGTCGATGGCCAGCAGCGGGTCGCCGGCGACCACCGGGCCGATGTCCTTCAGGCCCGGGATGTCGTCGTGGGTGATGGCGATGCGCACGCCTTCGAAGGCGTAGCACGGCGTGGTGTCGATGCGCAGGATGCGCGCATGGGCGCGGTCCGCAGTGCGCGCATAAACGTGCAGCTGGTTGGGGAATTCCAGGCGGTCGTCGATGTACAGCGCTTCGCCCGACACATGCTTGTCGGCGCTGTCGTGCTTGACGCTGCGCCCGACCCCGGTGATCAGGTCCTGGCTGAACAGTTCGGCCATCTTGGCCTGGCTCTTGGCCACGTGATGGTTAGACATAGTCGGTCACCCGGGTCTCGATGTAGGGCGTTTGTTGTTCGATGAAGTACTTGCGCAGCAGGTTCTGTGCGGTCAGCAAGCGGTACTCCTTGCTGGCGCGGAAATCGCTGAGCGGGGTGAAGTCTTCGGCCAGGGCCTGGCAGGCACGCTCGATGCTGGCCTGGTTCCACGGTTTGCCGCGCAAGGCCGCTTCGCAGGCGCGGGCGCGTTTCGGGATGGCTGCCATGCCGCCGAAGGCGATGCGTACGCCGCTGACCACGCCGTCTTCGATGCTCAGGTTGAAGGCGGCGCACACGGCGGAGATGTCGTCGTCCAGGCGCTTGGACACTTTATAGGCACGGAAGGCCCAGTCGTTGCTGGCACGTGGCACGATGATCTTCTCGATGAACTCACTGTCCTGGCGGGCGGTGATGCGGTAGTCGATGAAGTAGTCTTCCAGCGGCATCACCCGCTGGCGCTCGCCCTGGCGCAGGACCACCTGCGCATCCAGGGCGATCAGCAGGGGTGGCGAGTCGCCGATTGGCGAGGCGTTGCCGATGTTGCCGCCCAGGGTGCCCTGGTTGCGGATCTGCAGCGAGGCGAAGCGGTGCAGCAGGTCGCCGAAGTCCGGGTACTCCTCGTTGAGTGCGCCGTAACAGTCGGTCAGCGGGGTGGCAGCGCCGATTTCCAGGTGGCTGGCGGTCTTGTCGATGCGCTTGAGTTCGGCGACGTGGCCGACGTAGATCATCACCGGCAGGGTCTTGTGGAACTGGGTGACTTCCAGAGCCAGGTCGGTACCACCGGCCAGCAGGCGCGCTTCGGGGTGCGAGCTGTACAGGTCGGCCAGGTCGGCCACGGTCAGCGGCACCAGGCAGCGCTTGTCGCCGCTGTTGAGCTCGCCGGTCTGGGTGGGGGCGATGGCCTTCAGGCGGGCGATGGTTTGCGCCTGCTGGGCGTCGAACTGGTCGCGGCAAGGCTGGCGGCAGCTTTGCTCGGCAGCGTCGAGGATCGGGCGGTAACCGGTGCAGCGGCAAAGGTTGCCGGCCAGGGCCTCCTGGGCCTGATGCAGGTCGGCGCCCTGGCTGTTCTTCTGCAGGGCGAACAGCGACATGACGAAGCCAGGTGTGCAGAAGCCGCATTGCGAGCCGTGGCAGTCGGCCATGGCCTGTTGCACGCTGTGCAACTGCCCGTCGTGCTTGAGCCCTTCGACGCTGATCAGTTGCTTGCCGTGCAAGGAGGAGACGAAGGTCAGGCAGGCGTTCAGGCTGCGGTAGCGCAGCTTGTCCTCGCCTAGTTCGTCCTGGACAAGCTCGCCGACCACCACGGTGCAGGCGCCGCAGTCGCCACTGGCGCAGCCTTCTTTGGTGCCGGGTTTGCCCAGGTGCTCGCGCAGGTACTGCAGCACCGTCATGTTCGGGTCCAGGGCATGCTCACTACGCAGCGCCTGGTTGACGAGAAACTGGATCACGGGGATGGCCTCGCAATGGTTTTATTGTTGTTGGGCGGACAATAAGCAGACCTGTCGCGGTGGTCAATAATTTTCTGACTCAAAGGTCAGGAAATTATTCATGCTGATGTCTCACCGAAAAATGTGCCCATACCTTAAGCATAGATCGCGCCGCCCGGCTGTCTGCCCGGCAGGTCAAAGAAAGCGCCACGCCCCTCTGCGCGTGTGCTGGGCAAGTGCGCTACAATCGCTCCCTTGTGCCCAGTTCAATGATTTTGAAGGAAAACCATGACGTTCAAGGCGCCGGACAGCCTCGCCGAGCAGATTGCCGACTACCTGGCCGAACGCATCATTCGCGGCGAGCTTGCGCCCGGTGAGCGGATCCAGGAGCAGAAGGTCACCCAGGCACTCAGTGTCAGCCGTGGCTCGGTGCGCGAAGCGTTATTGATCCTCGAACGTCGCCATCTGGTGGCGATCCTGCCGCGTCGTGGCGCCCATGTGACCCAACTGGACGAGCGCGGCGTGCGCAGCCTGTGCACCTTGATGGGCGAGTTCTACATCCTGCTGGGTAATGCGGTTGCACAAAAGTGGCGCACCGAGGGCGACCTGCGCCCGTTCCTGGACATCCAGCAGCGCCTGCGCCAGGCCCGCGAGCAGCAGGACATCAAGGTCTTCGTCGCCGACAGCTTTGCGGTAATGCGTGCTGCCTACCCGTTCGCAGACAACCCTTACCTGCAGGAAACGGTCGAGAACCTGCAGCCGGCCATGAGCCGTGCCTACTACCTGGCCCTGGATCAGCGCCAGGCCAACATGGACGACTACCTCGACCTGTTCGCCCGCCTGCTCGAAGCCGTGGTTGCCCGCGACCTGCCGCGCATCCGCGAGGTACTCACCGCCTATGGCCAGCGCAGCTGCGAACTGGTGCTGGCGGCGCTGGCCCGGGGCTGACCGATGCGCCTGAAGTGCATTCGCCTGGCCGGGTTCAAGTCGTTCGTCGACCCCACTACGGTCAACTTCCCCAGCAACATGGCGGCCGTCGTCGGCCCCAATGGCTGCGGCAAGTCCAACATCATCGACGCGGTGCGCTGGGTGATGGGCGAGAGTTCGGCGAAGAACCTGCGTGGCGAGTCGATGACCGATGTCATCTTCAACGGCTCCACCAGCCGCAAGCCGGTGAGCCAGGCCAGCATCGAGCTGGTATTCGACAACAGCGAAACCACCTTGCTCGGCGAGTACGCCGCCTACGCCGAGATTTCCATCCGCCGCAAGGTGACTCGTGACGGGCAGAACAGCTATTACCTGAACGGCACCAAGTGCCGCCGTCGGGACATCACCGACATCTTCCTCGGCACAGGCCTGGGCCCGCGCAGCTATTCGATCATCGAGCAGGGCATGATTTCCAAGCTGATCGAGGCCAAGCCCGAAGAGCTGCGCAATTTCATCGAAGAGGCGGCCGGCATCTCCAAGTACAAGGAGCGCCGCCGCGAGACCGAAAGCCGCATACGCCGCACCCAGGAGAACCTGGCGCGGCTCACCGACCTGCGCGAAGAGCTGGAGCGTCAGCTCGAACGCCTGCATCGCCAGGCCCAGGCTGCCGAAAAGTACCGTGAATACAAGGCCCAGGAACGCCAGCTCAAGGCGCGCCTGTCGGCCCTGCGTTGGCGCGACCTGGACGAGCGCGTGCGCCAGCGCGAGGCGGTGATCGGTGACCAGGATGTCGCCCATGAGGCGCTGGTTGCCGAGCAGCGTAACGCCGACGCCAGCATCGAGCGCCTGCGCGACGGCCACCACGAGCTGTCGGAGCGCTTCAATCAGGTGCAGGGGCGCTTCTATTCGGTGGCCGGTGATATCGCTCGGGTGGAACAGAGCATCCAGCACGGCCAGCAGCGCCTGCGCCAGTTGCAGGACGACTTCAAGGAAGCCGAGCGTACCCGCCAGGAAACCGAATCGCACCTGGGCCATGACCGCACCCTGCTGGCCACCCTGGGTGAAGAGCTGGCCATGCTCGAGCCGGAGCAGGAGCTGACCCTGGCCGCCGCCGAAGAGGCTGCCGCCACCCTCGAAGAAGCCGAGTTGGGCATGCACGGCTGGCAGGAGCAGTGGGACAGCTTCAACACCCGCTCCTCCGAACCGCGGCGTCAGGCCGAAGTGCAGCAGGCGCGCCTGCAGCAGCTGGAAGCCAGCCTGGAGCGCCTGGCCGAACGCCAACGCAAGCTGGTCGAGGAAAGCGGACAACTGGCGGTAGATCCGCAGGATGCTTCCCTGCTGGAGCTTTCCGAGCAGCTGGCCAGCAGCGAAATGTTGCTCGAAGAGTTGCAGTTGTCTGAGCAGCAGGTGGTCGAGCGCCTGGAAAGCGTGCGCGAGCAGCTGCAACAGGCGATCCAGGCCCAGCAACAGCAGCAGGGCGACCTGCAGCGCCTCGGCGGCCGCCTGGCCTCGCTGGAGGCGCTGCAGCAGGCCGCCCTGGAACCGGGCATCGGTGCTGCCGACTGGCTGCGCGAACAAGGCCTGGAGCAGCGCCCGCGCCTGGCCGAGGGGCTGCGCGTGGAGCCGGGTTGGGAGCTGGCGGTGGAAACCGTGCTGGGCGCCGATTTGCAGGCTGTGCTGCTGGATGATTTTGCCGGCCTGGATTTCAACGCCCTGGAGCAGGGCGAGCTACGCCTGTTGCTGGCGGCTGGGGGCGGTGAGCGTCAGCCCGGCAGCCTGCTCGACAAGGTCGAAGGGCGTATCGATCTGGCCCCGTGGCTGGGCCGGGTGCAGCCGGTCGAAGACCTCGCCGAGGCCTTGGCGAGGCGCGCAGCGCTGGGGGAAGGGCAGAGCCTGGTGAGTCGCGATGGCTACTGGGTTGGCCGCCATTTTCTGCGCGTCAGCCGGGGTGGCGAAGCCCAGGGTGGCGTGCTGGCTCGCGGCCAGGAAATCGAACGCCTGGGCCAGGAGCAGCTGGAGCTTGAAGCAACGCTGGAGCATCAGGAGCAGCAGCTTCAGGTAACCCGCGAGCAGCAGCTGGAGCTGGAGGAGCAGCGTGAGCAGTTGCGCCGCCGCACCCAGGAAGAAAGCCGCCAGCACGGCGAGTTCAAGGCCAGCCTGTCCGCCGGCCGTGCCCGCGCCGAGCAGGTCGAGCTGCGCCGCCGCCGACTGCAGGAAGAGCTGGCTGAGCTTCAGGAGCAGCGCACCTTGGAGCAGGAGCAATTGGGCGAGGCGCGCCTGGTGCTGCAGGAGGCTCTGGACCTGATGGCCCAGGACACCGAGCAGCGAGAGCAGTTGATGGCGCGCCGCGACACCTTGCGCGAAGGCCTCGATCGCATCCGCCAGGAAGCCCGCCAGCACAAGGATCACGCCCATCAGTTGGCCGTGCGCCTGGGTTCGCTGCGCGCTCAGTACGACTCCACCCGCCAGGCCTTGGAGCGTCTGGAGCAGCAGGCCGCACGCCTGAGCGAGCGTCAGGAGCAACTGAGCCTGAACCTTGAAGAGGGTGAGGCTCCGCTCGAAGAGTTGCGCCTGAAGCTCGAAGAGCTGCTGGAGCGGCGCATGAGCGTGGACGAAGAAATGCGCCTGGCGCGGCTGCACATGGACGAAGCCGACCGCGCACTGCGCGACGCCGAAAAGCGCCGCACCCAGGCCGAACAGCAAGCCCAGCTGCTGCGCGGCCAGCTGGAACAGATGCGCCTGGAAAACCAGGGTCTGGACATCCGCCGCAAGACCTTGCAGGAACAACTGCTGGCCGACGGCTACGATTTGCAGGGCGTGCTCGCCACCGTCGAGGCGGATGCCAGCGAGCAGGGCACCGAGCAGGAGCTGGAGCAGACCGAAGGGCGCATTCAGCGCCTGGGTGCGATCAACCTGGCGGCCATCGAGGAATACGAGCAGCAGTCGGAGCGCAAGCGTTATCTGGACGCCCAGGATGCTGACCTGGTCGAAGCCCTGGATACCTTGGAAAACGTCATTCGCAAGATCGACAAGGAGACCCGCAACCGCTTCAAGGATACCTTTGATCAGATAAATGCCGGATTACAGGCACTTTTTCCAAAAGTTTTCGGTGGCGGCAGCGCTTATCTGGAACTGACGGGCGAAGATCTACTCGATACAGGGGTGACGATCATGGCGCGTCCGCCGGGCAAGAAGAACAGCACCATCCATCTGCTGTCCGGCGGCGAGAAGGCACTGACCGCGTTGGCGCTGGTGTTTGCCATCTTCAAGTTGAACCCCGCACCGTTCTGCATGCTCGACGAAGTCGATGCGCCGCTGGACGATGCCAACGTCGGGCGCTACGCCCGGCTGGTCAAGGAAATGAGTGAAAGCGTGCAGTTCATCTACATCACCCATAACAAGATTGCCATGGAGATGGCGGACCAATTGATGGGGGTGACCATGCACGAGCCCGGTTGTTCACGTCTTGTTGCAGTTGATGTCGAGGAGGCGCTGGCCATGGTAGACGCCTGATGAGGGAAGATAGGGCGAAAACTGTAGGCAAATGCCCCTGTCATGTGCGACAGACGGTGTAAAGTTGTCTTTGGTCGTGCTAGCTTAATGTCACTCGTTTTTTGCGTGGGTAAAACGCCTGTCAGAACATAGAGTTGGCGCCACGTGTTAAAGGGCTTTGAACCCTTTGTTTTCAAGCATATTTTTATAGAGGCACGGGATTACATGGAAATCGGTCTGCGCGAGTGGCTGATCGTCATCGGCGTCATTGTCATCGCCGGTATTCTTTTCGACGGCTGGCGCCGCATGCGCGGCGGAAAAGGCAAGCTGAAATTCCGTCTGGATCGCAGTTATTCCAACCTGCCGGACGAGGAGGGCAGCGCTGAAGTGCTCGGCCCGTCGCGGGTGCTGGATACCCAGAAGGAGCCTGAACTGGACGAGGCCGACCTGCCGTCGCTCAGCGCACCGGCGCGTGAGCGCGAACGTGAGCGCGAGCCCAAGCCGGCCAAGGCCAGCAAGCGTGGCAAGCGTACGGCAGAGGCGCAGCAGCAGGGTGACCTGAACCTGGCCGCCGAACCGCGCGAGCCTGACCTGTTTGCCGATGCTGACGAAGAATTTGTCGCTGACAACACCCGCAGCAGCGGCTTTGCCGCCACCGGCAACGCGGCCAAGGAGCTGCCGCCGGTCGAGGAAGTGCTGGTGATCAGCGTGATTTCCCGCGATGAGGGCGGTTTCAAGGGGCCAGCCCTGCTGCAGAACATCCTCGAAAGCGGCCTGCGTTTTGGCGAGATGGACATCTTCCACCGCCACGAAAGCATGGCGGGTCACGGCGAAGTGCTGTTCTCCATGGCCAACGCAGTCAAGCCAGGCATCTTCGACCTGGACGACATCGACCACTTCAGCACCCGTGCCGTGAGCTTCTTCCTCGGCCTGCCTGGCCCGCGTCATCCGAAGCAGGCCTTTGACGTGATGGTGGCTGCGGCGCGCAAGCTGGCCCATGAGCTCAATGGCGAGCTCAAGGACGACCAGCGCAGCGTGCTGACCGCGCAAACCATCGAGCACTACCGCCAGCGCATCGTCGAGTTCGAGCGCCGTGCGCTGACCCAGAAACGCTGATAGATCCAGACGAAAGAGCAGCCTGTGGGCATGCTGGCCGGTTCAAGACGTGTTGTCGTCTGTGCCGGCCCTTTTCGCGGGCAAGCCCGCTCCCGCAGGTATGCCACTGCCCATGAGGCGTGTGGCGTACCTGCGGGAGCGGGCTTGCCCGCGAAGGGGCCGACACAGGTAGTCAGACTCTTAAGCCCCAAGCATCCCTCCAGGCTGCTCTTTTTGCTTTGCAAGAGACCCTGACCCATGAACGCCGAAACCCGAATCCACGAACTGCGCGCCGAGCTCGACCAGCACAACTACCGCTACTACGTGCTCGACGAGCCAAGCGTGCCCGATGCCGAATACGATCGTCTGTTCAATGAACTGAAGGCGCTCGAAGCCGAGCACCCCCACCTGGTCACCCCTGATTCGCCAACCCAGCGTGTCGGGGGGGCTGCCTTGGCTGCCTTTAGCCAGGTGCGTCATGAAGTGCCGATGCTCAGCCTTGGCAACGCCTTCGAAGAAGCTGACCTGCGCGAATTCGGCCGCCGCGTGGTCGATGGGCTCGACCAGCCGGGCGCCGTGGATTTCAGCTGCGAACCGAAACTCGATGGCCTGGCAGTAAGCCTGCTGTACCGCGATGGTCAGTTGGTGCAAGGCGCTACCCGTGGCGACGGCACGACCGGCGAAGACATCAGTGCCAATGTGCGCACCGTGCGCAACATCCCGCTGAAGCTGCAGGGCGAAGGCTGGCCCGCCGTGCTTGAAGTGCGTGGCGAGGTGTACATGAGCAAGGCCGGCTTCGACCGCCTCAATGCCGCCCAGGCCGAGGCCGGTGGCAAGACCTTCGCCAACCCTCGCAACGCGGCGGCCGGCAGCCTGCGCCAGCTGGACTCGAAGATCACCGCCAGCCGCCCGCTGGAGTTCTGCTGCTACGGTGTCGGGCAGGTGTCCGAGAGCATCGGCGAGAGCCATATCGGCATTCTCGAGCAGCTCAAGCAGTGGGGCCTGCCGATCAGTCGCGAGCTCAGGCATGCGGCCGGCATCGAAGAGTGCCTGGCCTACTACCGCGACATTGGCGAACGGCGCAACAGCCTGCCGTACGAGATCGATGGCGTGGTGTTCAAGGTCAACAGCCTGGCGGCTCAGCGCGAGCTGGGCTTCCGTGCGCGCGAACCACGCTGGGCCATCGCCCACAAGTTCCCGGCCATGGAAGAGCTCACCGAAGTGCTGGATGTGGAATTCCAGGTCGGCCGTACCGGCGCGGTCACGCCAGTGGCGCGCCTGAAGCCGGTCAAGGTGGCAGGTGTGACCGTGTCCAACGCCACCCTGCACAACATGGACGAAATCGCCCGGCTGGGCCTGCGCATCGGTGACACGGTGATCATTCGCCGTGCCGGTGACGTGATTCCCCAGGTGATGCAGGTGGTGCTCGAACGCCGCCCCGAAGATGCGCGGCCGGTCGAAGTGCCGACCGAGTGCCCGGTGTGTGGCTCCCAGGTCGAGCGCACTCAATTGGTCAAGCGCAGCAAGGGCAAGGAAACCACCAGCGAAGGCGCGGTGTATCGATGCGTCGGCCGTCTGGCCTGTGGTGCCCAGCTCAAGCAGGCAATCATCCACTACGTTTCTCGCCGTGCCATGGACATTGATGGCTTGGGCGAGAAGAGCGTCGAGCAGTTGGTGGATGAGGACCTGATCGGCTCTCCGGCAGACCTGTACAAGTTGGAGTTCGACCAGATCGTCGGCCTTGAAGGTTTCGCCGAGGTTTCCAGCAGGAAACTGCTGGACGCCATCGAGGCCAGCAAACGCCCGAGCCTGGCGCGCTTCATCTATGCCCTGGGTATCCCGGATGTGGGCGAGGAAACCGCCAAGGTCCTGGCCCGCTCGCTGGGCAGCCTGACGCGCGTGCAGCAGGCGCTGCCGCAGGTGCTGACCTATCTTCCGGACATCGGCCTGGAGGTAGCGTACGAGATCCACAACTTCTTCGAGGACGAGCACAACCGCACGGTCATCGAGCAGTTGCTGGCCTGCGGCATGCAGTTGCAGGACGAGGGCGAGCTGGCCGCCGAGTTTGCCGCCAGCACTACCCTGGCTGGCATGATCGCCAAGCTCGACATCCCCTCGGTCGGCCCGACGGGTGCGGAAAAACTGGTGGCCAAGCTCGACAGCCTGGACAAGATCATTGCGGCTGACGGCATCGACTTGCGCCAGGCGCTGGCGGCCAAACAGGCCGAAGCGGTGCGCGATTTCTTCAAAGTCCCGGCGAACCAGCAGCTGGCCCGCGACATCGAGGCACAACTGCTGGCCTTCGGTATGCACTGGAGCAGCGAGAAGAAAGTTGCCGAAGGCCTGCCACTGGCCGGCCAGACCTGGGTGCTGACAGGGTCGCTGGAGCGCTTCAGCCGTGACATAGCCAAGGAAAAGCTGGAAGGCCTGGGCGCCAAGGTAGCCGGCTCGGTCTCCGGCAAGACCCACTGTGTGGTCGCAGGCCCTGGTGCCGGCTCCAAGCTGGCCAAGGCCAGTGAGCTTGGTGTGAAGGTGCTGGATGAGGAAGCCTTCGTCACTTTCCTGGCAGGGCATGGCATCACTGTCTGATCCTGCGCGGCCTTTGTAGGAGCGGCCTTGTGTCGCGAAAGGGGTGCGAAGCGCCCCCCTGTCAGTGCCGTGACTCGATTTTGCGGGGGCTGCTTTACAGCCCTTTCGCGACACAAGGCCGCTCCTATACGCGCCCCGTGCCAGCGCCCGATCACCCTGATTTCGGACAAGTCATTGAGAAATGATGACTTTTTCTCGCGCAGAGGTTGTATCTTGGCCCCAGACCGGTACAATGGCGCGGCTCGCTGCTTGGCGAGCCGCGTAGTGGTGGCCCCATCGGTCCCCCCGCATTGATTACCCGTTAACCTGGTCAGGCCCGGAAGGGAGCAGCCATAGCGGGAACATCGAGTGCCGGGGTGTGGCTGGTGGGGCCGCCTCCATTTCCGGGGTCGGAAAGTTGCATTCGGCCTGCGCATTACCTTTCCCATCTTGTGATCACTGGTTACAGCTGTCGCCTGATCCCGGTGCCGACAACGATCACGATCAACGAAAACCCCGCTCCCAGGCAGAAAGGCAGCAGCGCTTGCCAAGCTGATTCACTCCTGGCTTTGCGTAGGGTTTTTTCCAGCTTCAAGGTCAAGATGAAAGGGCTCGCGAATTCCCTGGGTGGAACGGCACATCGTTCGCTTCGGATGATGTTGTAGTCTCGGTGGCCTTGAATCCCCGGTAGCGACAGTCGGCTGGCGCTGAAGCGCAAGTGAGCGTGTAGCGCCTGGCAGGCACGTGCCACAGCAGCTTCAGCGCCTGTGAGATTGAGCGCCGCCTGTGCGACGCTCTGCGGCTGATGGCCTCAAAGGTTGTATTTCTCATCAATACGGCGTTTGTCGAGCGCATAGCGCTTGATGTCGATCGCTTCAGTCTCCAACTGGGCATCCAACTCGTCCATGTCGCGTTTTTTCAGCGCTGCGATATGGGCCTTTGTGGCTTGATAGTTGATCATCTCTGCAGCGTCATGCCCGCTGACGGGGTCCCAGAGGATGGAGAGCGGCCAGCACAGCAGGTTCACCACGCCAAAGCCGTAGGCGCGGCCGTAGAACGACCCGCCACCTGGAAGCAGGCCGAGGCCGGCGGCAAGCCCGGGTTTTTTCTCTTCTACCGAGAGGTTTCTGGCGCGGTAGCCAGCGAGTTCCGACTCTTGGACCGAATTGAGGCCGGTGGCACAGCCAGTGGTCAGCGCTATCAATGCGGCGGCGGTCAGAGTTCGAGCGGTGGACATGCAACTTTCCTTAGTGTGGATACGGTTTTCGCCCGCCGCAGGGCGTCGGGGCGCGTAACTTTACACTGAGTGATGGCACATTGATATTTAGTCGCCGCTGGCAGGTCGGGATTGACTGTCAGGCGGTCGTTAGCCAATTCAGCTCAAGGCTGGACCACCGAAAACTCCCCCGAATACTCCGTTGCCCCATACCGCCGCACAATCCGTTCGATCTCCCCCGACTGCCTCATGCGCACCAGGGCCCGCAAGATGCCTTGGGTTGGTATCGCCGGGTCGTTCCTCACCATGCACCCCAGCGCCTGTTCCTCCAGCACCGCCTGCACCTGCAGCCGCTGCCCGGCAGGCAAACCCTGGTTGAACCACTGCAGCGAAAGCTCATTGCTCACCGCATGCCGATACCGCCCGATCTGCAGCTTCTGCAGTGCCAATTGCTGGCTACGGCTGTCCTCGCGCTGCAGGCACCCTTGGGCAAACAACGGCTCCAGCGTGCCGTAGGCATACCCCAGCACCGTACCGATTGCCTGGGGCGGCAGTTGTTCGGGGTCGATAGGGGTATCGTCATCAGGTCGCCCGACCAGTACATCACGCTGCAGAAGTAACGGAATGCTCCAGACAAAATTCCCTGGCCGATCATTGAACCACTGGCTGCTGACATAGCAGCGTACATCGATATCGCCAGCATCCATCGCCTGTTGCAGGCGCAGGCGGGCCATCACGTGGTATTCCGGTCGCACGCCGGCTTCCCGGGCCAGCGCCTGCAGAAGATCAAAGACCAGGCCTTCCACCGGCTGGCCGCCTTCGACCCGCACCAGCGGCATGCTCCAGCTCTCGGCCACGGAAAAGCGCAGCACCGGTTGATCCGCCAGGCTGTGGGTGCACCAGAGCAATAGCAGGGCCAGCAGTCGTCGCAATGCACATCCTCCTTGAACAGCGCGCCAGTTGCTTAGCTTAGACGAACTGTGCAGGGTGCAATTTTGCCCCCGCTCCGCTAGCATTAGCGATCTTCCGCTCGATCAGGCTGCGATGGTTTTTCGATGAGTTATCAGGTTCTTGCACGTAAATGGCGTCCGCGCTCGTTCCGCGAAATGGTCGGCCAGACCCATGTGCTCAAGGCCTTGATCAATGCCTTGGACAACCAGCGCCTGCACCACGCCTACCTGTTTACCGGTACGCGGGGGGTGGGCAAGACTACCATTGCGCGAATCATCGCCAAATGCCTCAACTGCGAAACCGGCATTACCTCCACGCCTTGTGGAGTCTGCTCGGTGTGCAGGGAGATCGACGAAGGCCGTTTCGTCGACCTGATCGAGATCGACGCCGCCAGCCGCACCAAGGTCGAAGACACCCGCGAGCTGCTCGATAACGTGCAGTACGCGCCGAGCCGTGGGCGCTTCAAGGTCTACCTGATCGACGAAGTGCACATGCTCTCCACCCACTCGTTCAACGCCTTGCTCAAGACGCTTGAAGAGCCGCCGCCCTACGTCAAGTTCATCCTCGCCACCACCGACCCGCAGAAGCTGCCGGCCACCATCCTGTCGCGCTGCCTGCAGTTCTCGCTCAAGAACATGAGCCCGGAGCGGGTGGTCGAGCACCTGAGCCACGTGCTGCAGGCCGAAAACGTGCCGTTCGAGGCGGATGCCCTGTGGCTGCTCGGCCGTGCTGCCGATGGTTCGATGCGTGACGCCATGAGCCTCACCGATCAGGCCATCGCCTTCGGTGAGGGCAAGGTACTGGCAGCCGATGTGCGCGCCATGCTTGGCAGCCTCGATCATGGCCAGGTCTATGGCGTGCTGCAGGCGCTGCTCGAAGGGGATGCGCGGGCGCTGCTCGAAGCCGTGCGCAACCTTGCCGAGCAGGGGCCGGACTGGAGCGGGGTGCTGGCCGAGATGCTCAACGTGCTGCACCGCGTGGCCATCGCCCAGGCGCTGCCCGAGGCGGTGGACAATGGCCAGGGCGATCGCGACCGGGTGCTGGCACTGGCGTCGGCGTTGCCGGCCGAAGACGTGCAGTTCTACTACCAGATGGGCCTGATCGGCCGTCGCGACCTGCCGTTGGCGCCGGACCCGCGGGGCGGTTTCGAAATGGTCTTGCTGCGCATGCTGGCGTTCCGGCCGGCGGATACCGACGATGCGCCGAAGCCGGTGCTAAAGCCAGTGGGGATCAGCCAGGCCACAGCTGATCCGGCAACCCCGGTGGCAGCGCCAGCCGTTGCTGTCGAGGCGCCTGCGGTTGCGGTGTCGCAGCCTGCGCCAGTGGCACCTGCTGCAGAGGTTGAGGCCGCACCGGTTGTGGCTCCGGCTCCGGCGCCTGAGCCAGCACCTGAACCTGAACCTGAAGTTGCCGCACCTGAGCCGGCGGTTGTGGAAGAGGTCATCGACCTGCCTTGGGAGGAGCCTGCTGCCGCGCCTGCGCCCGAGCCAGTAGCAGCCCCAGCACCGATTGCAGCCTCGCATGACCCCCAGCCAGCTTACGACGAGCCGCCCTTCGACCCGTCGGCCTACGCTTCGGCTGGCATGGACCGCGACGACGAGCCGCCAATGGACGAGGACTACTACGGTGGCGAAAGCGACCCGGCAGGCTTCAGCTACCTCGATGAGCTGGCAGAACACGTTCAGGAAGAACCCCAGGCCGCAACGCCCGAACCGCTGCCGGCTGCTCAACCGGCGACCGGCCTGGCCCTGCAATGGCTGGAGTTGTTCCCACAGTTGCCTGTGTCCGGCATGACAGGCAACATCGCTGCAAACTGTACGCTGATGGCTGCCGACGGTGACGATTGGCTGCTGCACCTGGACCCAGGCCAGGGCGCGCTGTTCAACAGCACCCAGCAACGCCGGCTGAACGAGGCGCTCAACCAGCACCTGGGGCGTACCCTGAACCTGCGGATCGAACTGATTCGCCCCGAACAGGAAACCCCGGCCCAGGCAGCGTCGCGCAAGCGCGCCGAGCGCCAGCAGGACGCCGTGCACTCGATCGAACAGGATCCGTTGATCCAGCAGATGATCAAGCTGTTCGGTGCCACGGTACGACAGGATACTATTGAGCCTGTAGAAGCCCTGGTCAGCCAGGGCCAGTAATCACAACCATGCGGCCGGCCCCTCGTCGTGCCGCATCATATGACCCAATCGAGGTATACCCCCATGATGAAAGGTGGCATGGCCGGCCTGATGAAGCAGGCCCAGCAGATGCAGGAAAAGATGCAAAAGATGCAGGAAGAGCTGGCCAACGCCGAAGTCACCGGCCAGTCCGGTGGCGGCCTGGTGAGCGTGGTGATGACCGGTCGTCACGACGTCAAGCGTGTCAGCATCGACCAGAGCCTGATGTCGACCGATGAAGACGACAAGGAAGTGCTGGAAGACCTGATCGCCGCTGCGCTGAACGACGCCGTGCGCAAGATCGAGCAGAACAGCCAGGACAAGATGGGCAACATGACTGCCGGCATGCAGCTGCCGCCGGGCTTCAAGATGCCGTTCTGATCCGCTTTCAGCTTCACAGGGGGAGTAACGGCCTGGCGGTCGTTGCTCCCTTGTTCATTCTGTTTTCCAAGACTTGCAGGCCTGTCTACATGAGCTTCAGCCCCCTGATCCGCCAACTGATCGACGCCCTGCGCACCCTCCCGGGCGTCGGCCAGAAAACCGCCCAGCGCATGGCCTTGCAGCTGCTTGAACGTGACCGCAGTGGCGGCCTGCGCCTGGCTCAGGCGCTGAGCCAGGCCATGGAGGGGGTAGGGCATTGCCGCCAGTGCCGGACCCTGACCGAGCAGGCGCTGTGCCCGCAGTGCAGTGACCCGCGCCGTGATGACACGCAGCTGTGCGTGGTGGAAGGGCCGATGGATGTGTATGCGGTGGAGCAGACCGGCTATCGCGGGCGTTACTTTGTGCTCAAGGGGCACTTGTCGCCGCTCGATGGCCTGGGGCCTGAAGCAATTGGCGTGCCGCAGCTGATGGCGCGGATCGAAGAGCAAGGCAGCTTCACTGAAGTGATCCTGGCGACCAACCCGACCGTGGAGGGTGAGGCCACGGCGCATTACATCGCCCAGTTGCTGAACGAGAAAGGGCTGGTGGCGTCGCGCATCGCCCATGGCGTGCCGCTGGGTGGGGAGCTGGAACTGGTCGATGGCGGCACCCTGGCCCATGCCTTTGCCGGGCGCAAGCCGATCTCGCTGTAAATCGCTGGGGCTATTCGCAGGCAAGCCCGCCGCACATGAACACTGTGGGGGCGGGCTTGCCCGCGAATGGGCCGCACAGCGGCCCCAAACAGCAACTCAGTATTCGCTCAGGGAAAACTCGGTCAGGCAGAAGGTCGGTACCCCGGCCGCCTGCAGTCGGCGCGAGCCGTCCAGCTCTGGCAGGTCGATGATCGCTGCCGCTTCGAATACCTGTGCACCGGTGCGGCGCACCAGGTTGGCTGCGGCCAGCAGGGTGCCGCCGGTGGCAATCAGGTCATCGAAGATCAGTACCGAATCACCTTCGCACAGGCTGTCGGCATGCACTTCCAGGAAGGCTTCGCCGTATTCGGTCTGGTAGGCCTCGCTCAACACGTCAGCCGGCAGCTTGCCTTGCTTGCGGAACAGGATCAGCGGCTTGTTCAGCTGGTGGGCGATGATCGAGCCGATCAGGAAACCCCGTGCGTCCATGGCGCCGATGTGGCTGAACTCAGCCTCGACGTAACGCTCGATGAACTGGTCGGCCACGTAGCGCAGCCCGCGCGGCGACTGGAACAGCGGGGTGATGTCGCGGAAGATCACGCCGGGCTTGGGGAAGTCCACTACCGGGCGGATCAGGGCTTTGAGGTCGAAGGCGTCGCTGTGCATTGTTGCGGGTATCCTGGGAAAACGAATGCCCAAGTATACCCGCTAAACGCCAATTTCAGGCTTCGATTGCACCGCCGGCCAGCGCGCACAGCTGGATCGGGTCGAGGATATGCACTTCCTTGCCTTCGGCGCGGATCAGGCCGTTCTGCTGGAAGCGGGTGAAGACTCGCGACACGGTTTCCACCGCCAGCCCCAGGTAGTTGCCGATCTCGTTGCGCGACATGCTCAGGCGGAACTGGTTGGCCGAGTAGCCGCGGGCGCGGAAGCGTGCGGACAGGTTGACCAGGAAGGTGGCAATGCGTTCGTCGGCGGTTTTCTTCGACAGCAGCAGCATCATCTGCTGATCGTCACGAATTTCGCGGCTCATCACCCGCATCAGCTGGCGGCGCAGCTGTGGCAGCTGAACGGAGAGCTCATCGAGGCGCTCGAAGGGAATTTCACAGACCGAAGTGGTTTCCTGGGCCTGGGCCGACACCGGGTAGGCCTCGGTGTCCATGCCGGACAGGCCGACCAGCTCGCTGGGCAGGTGGAAGCCGGTGATCTGTTCTTCGCCGCTGTCGCTCAGGCTGAAGGTCTTGAGGGCGCCGGAACGAACGGCGTAAACCGAGCCGAAATTGTCACCCTGGCGGAACAGGAACTCGCCTTTCTTCAGTGGGCGCCCGCGCTTGACGATTTCATCCAGTGCATCCATGTCTTCCAGGTTGAGCGAAAGAGGCAGGCACAGGGGGGCCAGGCTGCAGTCCTTGCAGTGGGCCTGGTTATGAGGGCGCAGTTTGACTGGCTCGGACATTTGAATCGATCCTTGTGGGAAAGCACACATAAGTCGTAAGGGTAACCCACGACACAGGGTGTAGGCCAGTTGCGCGTTGGTGGTGCGCGCTGGCGATACCCCGGCAGGTTACCTGCCGGGAGTCCATGTGTGCCCATAGTGTGCCTGGCCAGGAGGCTTGTCCATGCGGTTGATCGGCTCGCCGTTCAGATCACCCGGGAAAAACGCTGGCGGTTTTGCATCGCCAGGTAGGCGTCGAACACCATGCACACCGAGCGCGCCAGCAGGCGCCCGGCTGGCAGGATGCGTATGCCCTTGTCGTCGAGGCTGATCAGGCCGTCACGTTGCATGCTCTGCAGTTCTGGCCACAGACCGTTGAAATATCCACGGAAATCGATGGTGAACGCCTCCTCGATCGGCTCGAAGTCCAGTTCGAAATGGCAGATCAGCTGTTGGATCACGGCCCGCCGCAGGCGGTCGTCGTGGTTGCAGAGCAGCCCGCGCTGGGTCGCCAGTTGGGCGTTGGACAGGGCGTCCTGATAGGTATTGAGGTCGCTGCTGTTCTGGCAGTACAGGTCGCCGATCTGGCTGATCGCCGAAACCCCCAGGCCAATGAGGTCGCAGTGGCCGTGGGTGGTGTAGCCCTGGAAGTTGCGCTGCAGGGTGCCTTCTTCCTGGGCGATTGCCAGCTCGTCGTCGGGCAGGGCGAAGTGGTCCATGCCGATGTAGCGGTAGCCGGCGGCGGTCAGTTGCTCGATGGTGTTGTGCAGCATCTCCAGCTTCACCGCCGGGGCCGGCAGGTCGTTGCTGTCGATGCGCCGCTGCGGCATGAAGCGCTCGGGCAGGTGGGCGTAGTTGAACACCGAGAGCCGATCCGGTTGCAGGCGAATCACCTCGTCGACGGTTCGGGCAAAACCTTCCACGGTCTGTTTGGGCAGGCCGTAGATCAGGTCGAGGTTGACCGAGCGGAACTGCAAGGTGCGTGCGGCCTCGATCAGGGTGCGGGTCTGCTCCAGGCTCTGCAGGCGGTTGACCGCGCGTTGTACAGCCGGGTCGAGGTCCTGCACGCCGAGGCTGACGCGGTTGAAGCCCAGTTCGCGGAGCAGGCCCATGGTCGACCAGTCGGCTTCGCGGGGGTCGATCTCGATGCCGTAGTCCCCGGAATCGTCATCCAGCAGGTTGAAGTGCTGGCGCAGGGTGGCCATCAGCTGGCGCAGTTCCACATGGCTGAGGAAGGTCGGCGTGCCACCGCCAAAGTGCAGCTGTTCAACGCGCTGTTTAGGGTCCAGGTGGCAGGCGATCAGCTGGATCTCCTGCTCCAGGCGCTGCAGGTAAGGTGCCGCGCGGCCGCGGTCCTTGGTGATGACCTTGTTGCAGGCGCAGTAGTAGCAGATGTTGGCGCAGAACGGTACGTGCACATACAGCGACAGTGGGCGCACGGCCCGGCGGCTCTCGCGCAGGGCGTGGAGCAGGTCGAACGAGCCTACCTCGCTGTGCAGTTGCACGGCGGTCGGGTAGGAGGTGTAGCGTGGGCCGGCGAGATCGTAGCGGCGGATCAGGTCGGCATCCCAACGTAGGTCGTCGAGCATGTGGGCGGTCCCCGGATAATGCAGCAGTGTCCGGAGTCTATGGCCGTCTGTAGGAAACTGTGTTGATTTGTATCAAGGCTGACAGGAGCTGCTTTGCAGCCCATTGGCGGGCCAAGCCCGCTCTCACAGGGCCACCACAGGCCTCACGGCGTGTGCCGTCCCTGTGGGCGCGGGCTTGCCCGCGAATGGGCCGCGACACGGCCCATCAGTGGCCCATGAGCCAGTGCTGGTGAGGGCCAGGCAACGTCCAGATTCCAAACAGGATCACCAGTACACCACCGGCCATGCGCACACTGCGCCGCCTCAACACGGCGTTTACCCGCTCCGCCGCCAGCCCTGTGGCCAGCAATATCGGCCAGGTCCCCAGCCCGAATGCCAGCATCAACGCAGCACTGTAGCCAGCGTTGCCCTGGCTGGCCGCCCACAACAAGGTGCTGTACACCAGGCCGCACGGCAGCCAGCCCCACAGCGCGCCCAGCAGCAGTGCGCGGGGTAGGCTGGACACCGGCATCAGGCGGGAGGCGGCTGGCTGGATGTGCCGCCAAAGCCCTCGGCCCAGTGCTTCGATGCGGGTCAGCCCGCTCCACCAGCCGGCCAGGTACAGGCCCATGGCGATCAGCAACAATGCTGCCACCACGCGCAAGGCCATGGCTGCCGGGCTGCTGGCCACTGCCCAGCCAGCCAGGCCCAGCAGCAGGCCGGCGCAGGCATAGCTGAGGATGCGCCCCAGGTTGTATGCCACCAGCAGGCGCAGGCGCCGCCCGCGTTGTTCTGGGGGGATGGCCAGGGTCAGCGCGCCCATCAGGCCACCGCACATGCCCAGGCAGTGGCCACCACCGAGCAGGCCGAGGACCAGTGCCGAGCCGATCAGGGGAAGCAGGTCAGGCACGGGGTGGTGCTTCCTTGTCGCCTGGCGCTGTGGTTTCGTCAGGTTTGACCGCCGCCTGATGGCGCGGGTCCTGATCATCGAACAGGATGCTGTGGGCCGGCCCTTCGAGGTCGTCGTACTGGCCGCTGTCCACCGCCCAGAAGAAGATGTACACGGCCACGCCAACCAGCAGCAGGGCGGCTGGGATCATCACATAGAGCGCGGGCATGGCGACTTCCTTCCGTTAGCTGCTGTGTCGTTCGCAGGCAGCCCCGCTGCCGCCGGCGGGTTAGCCAGCCGGGTCAGGCGCAGGGCATTGAGCACCACGATCAGTGAACTGACCGACATGCCGATGGCCGCCCACACCGGGGTAATCCAGCCAAGCGCGGCGAACGGCAACATGAGGCCATTATACAGGGTTGCCCAGAGCAGGTTCTCGAGGATGTTGCGGCGGGTGCGGCGGGCCAGGTCAAAGGCCTCGACCAGTGCTTGCAGGCGGTTGGATAACAGCACCGCGTCGGCGCTGGTCTTGGCCAGGTCGGTGGCGCTGCCCATGGCGATGCTGATGTCGGCGGCGGCCAGCACCGGCACGTCGTTGACCCCGTCACCAAGCATCAGCACCTTGCGCCCCGACGCCTGAAGCGCCTTGAGCCGGTCCAGCTTGTCGTCCGGGCGCAGCCCTCCAATGGCCTGGTCGATGCCCAGTTGCGCGGCCACCTCGGCGACCATTGGCGAACTGTCGCCGGACAGCAGCAGCGTACGCCAGCCGCGTGCCTGGCAAGCGGCGAGCAGGGCCGGGGCATCTTCGCGCAGGCGATCATCGAGGCCGAACCAGGCCATTGGGCCCTGGCGGTCGCCCAGCAGCAACCATTGGCCGCGAGGTTCTGGCACGCTGGGGATTTCGGCGCCACTGAGCGCACAGACGAAGGTGGCCTGGCCGATGCGCAGTGGCTGGCCGTCGACCTTGCCCTCGAGCCCGAGCCCCGGCACTGTCTGGACCTCGTCGGCGGGGCTGGCGGTACGGCCAAAGGCACGGGCGATCGGGTGTTCTGAGCGGTTCTCGAGGGCAGCGGCGAGGGCCAGGCAGCGGTCGGCAGGCAGCGCCGCCAGAGGGCGGATGTTGCGCAGGGTCAGGCGGCCTTCGGTGAGGGTGCCGGTCTTGTCGAAGATCACCGTGTCGATCTGGTTGAGGCCCTCCAGCACGTGGCCGCGGGTCACCAGCAGGCCCAGCTTGTGCAGGGTGCCAGTGGCAGCGGTGAGCGCGGTCGGGGTGGCCAGGGACAAGGCGCATGGGCAGGTTGCCACCAGCATGGCCAGGACGATCCAGAATGCCCGCGCCGGGTCCAGGTACCACCACCACAGGCCGATGGCCAGGGCGGCCAGCAGCGAGAACAGCAGGAAATACTGCGAGGCGCGGTCGGCGATTTCCGCCAGCCGTGGTTTTTCTGTCTGCGCGCGTTCAAGCAGGCGGACAATGGCTGAAAGGCGCGAGTCATGGCCGAGGGCTTCGACTTCCACGTTCAGCGTGCTCTCGACGTTCAGCGTGCCGCCAGTGACGCGCTCGCCGGCCCGGCGCGGTTGTGGCAAGTACTCGCCCGTCAGCAGCGATTCGTCGACGCTGGAGCGGCCTTCGACGATGCGCCCGTCGGCAGGGATCACCGCGCCAGGCAGCACTTGCACGGTATCGCCACGCTGCAGCTCGCCGAGCAGGATGCGTTCGGCCCGGCCGAGGCTGTCCAGGCGCAGGCATGAGGCGGGTAGCAGGTTGACCAGCTGCGCGGTGGCGGCGGCGGTACGTTCACGGGCGCGGCGCTCGAGGTAGCGGCCGGTGAGGAGGAACAGGGCAAACATGCCGACGGTATCGAAGTACAGCTCGCCGCTGCCGGTCACGGCCGTCCAGATGCCCGCGCCGAAAGCCAGGCCAATGGCCAGCGACACTGAGACGTCCATGGTCAGGTGGCGGGTGCGCAGGTCGCGCGCGGCACCCTTGAAGAACGGTGCGCAGCTGTAGAACACGATGGGAATGGTCAGAAACAGCGCGACCCAGCGCAGGATGGTGTGCATCTCTGGCGACAGGTCGATGTTGAATTCCGGCCAGGTGGCCATGGTCGCCATCATCGCCTGGAACCACAGCAGCCCGGCCACGCCCAGGCGGCGCAGGGCGCTGCGGTTCTCCCGGGCGAGCTGCTCGGCGGCCTGGTCGGGCTGGTAGGGGTGGGCGGCATAGCCGATCTGGCGCAGCTCGGCGAGCAGCCGCGACAGCGGTAGCTGGTGGTCGTCCCAGTTGAGCTGGAGGCGATGGTTGGACAGGTTCAGGCGGGCTTCGGCGACGCCTGGCAGGTTGCGCAGGTGTTTTTCGATCAGCCAGCCGCAGGCAGCGCAGCTGATGCCCTCGACCAGCAGGGTGGTCTCGGCGAGTTCGCCGGCATGGCGGACGAAGTGCTGCTGTACATCGCTGCGGTCGTAAAGGGCCAGTTCGTCCTGCAGTTGCTTGGGCAGCGCTTCGGGGTTGATGCTGCTGTCGCTGCGGTGCTGGTAATAGTGCGCAAGGCCGCCGGCGACGATGGACTCGGCCACCGCCTGGCAGCCCGGGCAGCAAAACTGCCGGGGTTCGCCGAGGACCACGGCAGTGAAGCGGCTGCCGGCGGGGACGGGCAGGGCGCAGTGGTAGCAGGGGGTGGGTTGGGTCATTACATCATGGCCTTACACAAATCGTCTGCATGACGCGCATCCTTGTAGGAGCGGCCTTGTGTCGCGAAAGGGCTGCATGGCAGCCCCGGCAATCTTTGCGGCTAAGCTTAAATCCTGGGGCCGCTCCGCGCCCCGTTCGCGACGCAAGGCCGCTGCTACAGGTGCTCGGCGCCCTGGATGGCTTCATCGCCCAGTTGCAACGTGACGCCATGCTCGACCTTCTCTTCCTCGAACAACCGCCACACATGTTCGTCCTGGCTGCCGAGCAGCTCCACGAACCGGCGCCCGTCGACCTTGTCTTCCAGCTGCCCGACATAACGCCCGGCCTCGACCCGGCTGAGCAGCACCTTGCGGTCCTTATCTGGCTGGGTCGGCGAAATCAGGTTCAGTTCCAGGTTCTGTGGGTCACTGTTGCCGTTCAGGCGCACGTCCACTTCGCCGGTCAACTCATCCAGGTGCACGCTGGCCTTGAGATTGAGGGTCTGGGCCAGCAGTTCACGGTCCAGCGAGCGGTTGATGCCTTTGCCAGCCTCGTAATAGTTGTCGTTGACCAGGTTGTCCGGGTTGTTTACGGCAATGCTGACCATGGTCAGGCTCAGGCACACCGAGGCGGTCAGGATGCCGATGATGATCCAGGGCCAGAGGTGCTTGTACCAAGGGCTGGCGGCGGTGGCGGCAGGCATTGTCAGTGTTCTCTCTGTCAGCGGATCTGTGGGCCGATGAAGCGGCTCTTGGCTTCAACCTTGGCAGCGCTGTCGTCGGCGCTCTTGAGGATGAAGGTGATTTCGTTGGTGGTCGAGGGCAGCTTCTCGGGGGCGATCGACAGTTGCACCGGCAGGCTGACGATATCGCCGGCGGCCACGCGGATTTCACGCTGGCCTTCCAGGCGCAGGTCGGGCAGGCCGGCGGCGTCCAGCACGTAGACGTGGTCGCGCTGGTCCTTGTTCATGACCTTGAGGCTGTACACGTTTTCGATCCGGCCCTGGGCGTTCTCGCGGTACAGCACGCGGTCCTTGCTGACGTCGAAGCCCACCAGCGAGCGGGTGGCGAAGGCCGTACCCAAGGCGACGATCATCACCAGCAGCACCGCGGCATAGCCGATCAGGCGTGGGCGCAGCATATGGGTCTTCTGCCCCGAGAGGTTGTGTTCGGTGGTGTAGCTGATCAGCCCTTTGGGGTAGTTCATCTTTTCCATGATGCTGTCACAGGCATCGATGCACGCCGCACAGCCAATGCATTCGATCTGCAAGCCGTCGCGGATGTCGATGCCGGTGGGGCATACCTGAACGCACATGGTGCAATCGATGCAGTCGCCCAGGCCCTTGGCCTTGTAGTCGACGTCTTTTTTGCGCGGGCCGCGGGTTTCGCCACGGCGCGGGTCGTAGGAAACGATCAGGGTGTCCTTGTCGAACATCACGCTCTGGAAGCGCGCGTAGGGGCACATGTACACGCACACCTGCTCGCGCAGCCAGCCGGCGTTGCCATAGGTGGCCAGGGTGAAGAAGCCGACCCAGAAGTAGGCCCAGCCGTCGGCATCGCCTGTGAAGAATTCAGTGAGCAGTTCGCGGATGGGCGAGAAGTAGCCAACGAAGGTCATGCCGGTGACGAAGCCGATCAGCAGCCACAGGCTGTGCTTGGCGAACTTGCGCAGGCATTTGTTGCCGCTCATGGGGGAGCGGTCGAGCTTCATGCGCTGGTTGCGGTCACCCTCGGTGACTTTTTCGCACCACATGAAGATCCACGTCCACACGCTTTGCGGGCAGGTGTAGCCGCACCACACGCGGCCAGCGTAGACGGTGACGAAGAACAGGCCGAAGGCGGCGACGATGAGGATGCCCGAGAGCAGGATGAAGTCCTGGGGCCAGATGGTGGCGCCGAAGATGTAGAACTTGCGCTCGGGCAGGTTCCACCACACGGCCTGGTGCCCGCCCCAGTTCAGCCACACGGTGCCAAAGTAGAGCAGGAACAGCACCGCGCCGCCGACCATCCGCAGCCTGCGGAAGATGCCGGTGAAGGCGCGGGTGTAGATTTTTTCGCGGGAGGCGTAGAGATCGACGGAATCCTTCCCTTTGTTGGCAGGCGGGGTGACGTCATGTACCGGAATTTGCTTGCTCATCATCAAGTCCCACGGCAGTGGAGAAACGCCGCGGCCAGTGCGTGCCGGCCGCAGTCTCGCGCATTCTGCTAGCGCTCTGCGGTCCATGATACGCCGCTGATGGCGGTATGGGATCGCGCTGCGACTTTTAGTCGCGTTGGGTTCGTGGCATGAATCGTGTTATGGCGGGTGTCAATTGATCCAGGTCATCTTGTGTAGCTTTTGCCAGGCTCATCGCGGATGAATCCGCCCCTACAGGGCCCGTGTAACCCTTGTAGGAGCGGATTCATCCGCGAGAGGCCAGGCCTGCCTTACTCGGCCTGCTGGGCCGCCTCCGGCTGGTGCGACAGGCTGTACACATAAGCGGCCAGCAAGTGCACCTTGTCATTACCCTGCAGCTGCTCCTGGGCTGGCATCTGCCCTTGGCGGCCATAGCGAATGGTCTGCTGCAGCTGGGCAAAGCTCGAACCGTAGATGAACGCCTGCGGGTGGGTCAGGTTTGGCGCACCCATGGCTGGGGTGCCCTTGCCCTCAGGCCCGTGGCAAGCCACGCAGTTGGCGGCGAACAGCTTCTGACCGTTCTCGGCATCGGCCTTGGCGCCTTCTGGCAGGCTGCGCCCATCGAGCTTGCTGGTGACGAATGCGGCGACATCGGCCACGCCCTGTTCGCCGAGCACGTCACCCCAGGCTGGCATCACGCCATGGCGCCCGCCCATGATGGTGGTCTTGATGGTTTCCGGCTCGCCGCCCCAGCGCCAGTCCTGGTCGGTCAGGTTGGGGAAGCCGTAGGCGCCCTTGGCGTCGGAACCGTGGCAGACCGAGCAGTTCGAAGCGAACAGGCGTGCGCCCATCTTCAGCGCCTGGGGGTCCTTGGCCACTTCCTCGAGCGGCATGGCGGCGTACTTGGCAAAGATCGGCCCGAAGCGCGCGTTGGCCTTGGCCATTTCCTTTTCCCACTCGTGCACGCCGGTCCAGCCCGGCTGGCCGTTGGAGAACTCGGTCTGCTTGTCGTTATCCAGGTACGAGTAGCCCGGCAACATGCCTTTCCAGTTGCCCAGGCCTGGGTACAGCATCAGGTAGCCAAGGGCGAAGATGATGGTGCCGACGAACAGCCAGAACCACCATTTGGGCAGTGGGTTGTCGTATTCCTCGATGCCATCGAAGGCATGCCCGACGGTTTCGTCGGTGACCTCTTCGCGCTGGCCCTTGCGGGTCGACAGCAGCAGCCAGGTCAGCGAGAAGATGGTGCCCAGGGTCAGGACGGTAACGTACAGACTCCAGAAGGTTGTCATTGTTGTTTGCTCCCAGAAGCTTTTGCTTGCTCGACGTGCTTGCTGGCCCCGGGATCATCCGCAAAGGGCAGCTGGGTCGCTTCGTCGAAGTCCTTCTTGCGCCGTGGGTTGAACACCCACAGCGCCAGGCCCACGAAGGCCACCATCACCACGACGGTGCCCAGACCGCGAATCATCCCGATATCCATTAGCGTCACCGTTTGCTTTTGATGATGGTGCCAAGACCCTGCAGGTACGCGACCAGGGCGTCCATTTCGGTCTTGCCCTTGACCGCGTCGCGGGCGCCGGCGATGTCTGCATCGGTGTACGGCGTGCCCAGGGTACGCAGCACTTCGAGCTTCTTGGCGGTGTCCTTGCCGTCGAGCTTGTTCTCGACCAGCCACGGGTAGGACGGCATCTTCGATTCCGGTACCACGTTGCGCGGGTTGTACAGGTGCGCGCGGTGCCAGTCGTCCGAGTAGCGGCCGCCAACGCGGGCCAGGTCAGGCCCGGTGCGCTTGGAGCCCCACAGGAACGGGTGGTCCCAGACGCTTTCGCCAGCGACCGAGTAGTGGCCGTAGCGCTCGGTTTCGGCGCGGAACGGGCGGATCATCTGCGAGTGGCAACCGACGCAGCCTTCACGGATGTAGATGTCGCGGCCTTCGACTTCCAGCGCGGTGCGCGGCTTCATGCCTTCGACCGGTTTGTTGGTGACGTCCTGGAAAAACAGTGGGACGATCTGGGTCAGGCCACCGACGCTCACGGCGATGACCATGAAGAAGGCCAGCAGGCCTATGTTCTTCTCGACGGCTTCATGCTTCATCAGTGCGCTCCCACGACGACGATCTTGGCGGCTTCCTCAGCCTGTACCGGGTTGGCGGCACGTACGGTACGGAATACGTTGTAGGCCATCAGCAGCATGCCGGAGGCGAAGAACGCACCGCCCAGGGCGCGGACGATATAGCCAGGGTGGCTGGCCTGCAGAGCTTCGACGAAGGAGTAGGTGAGCGTGCCGTCATCGTTGATGGCGCGCCACATCAGGCCCTGGGTAATGCCGTTGACCCACATCGAGGCGATGTACAGCACGGTGCCGATGGTCGCCAGCCAGAAGTGCGCGTTGATCAGGCCGACACTGTGCATCTGCTCGCGGCCGTAGAGTTTCGGGATCATGTGGTAGACCGCGCCGATGGAGATCATCGCCACCCAGCCGAGGGCGCCGGCATGTACGTGGCCGATGGTCCAGTCGGTGTAGTGCGACAGCGAGTTCACAGTCTTGATGGCCATCATCGGGCCTTCGAAGGTGGACATGCCATAGAACGCCAGCGACACCACCAGGAAGCGCAGGATCGGGTCGGTGCGCAGTTTGTGCCAGGCGCCCGAGAGGGTCATCATGCCGTTGATCATGCCGCCCCAGCTCGGTGCCAGGAGGATGATCGACATCACCATGCCCAGCGACTGCGCCCAATCCGGCAGGGCGGTGTAGTGCAGGTGGTGGGGGCCTGCCCAGATGTACAGTGTAATCAGCGCCCAGAAGTGGACGATCGACAGGCGATAGGAGTAGATCGGCCGCTCGGCCTGCTTGGGCACGAAGTAGTACATCATCCCCAGGAAGCCTGTGGTGAGGAAGAAGCCCACTGCGTTGTGGCCGTACCACCACTGGATCATCGCGTCGGTGGCACCGGCATAGGCCGAGTACGACTTGAACAGGCTGACCGGCAGCGAGATGTGGTTGACGATGTGCAGCATCGCGGTGACCACGATGAAGGCACCGTAGAACCAGTTGCCGACATAGATGTGCTTGGTCTTGCGCTTGACGATGGTGCCGAAGAACACCAACCCGTAGGTGACCCAGACAATGGCCAGCAGGATCGCCAGCGGCCACTCGAGCTCAGCGTATTCCTTGGTGGTGGTGAAGCCCATCGGCAGGGTGATCAGCGCGCCGACGATCACCGCCTGCCAGCCCCAGAAGGTGAAGGCGGCCATGCTGTCGGAGATCAGCCGGGTCTGGCAGGTCCGCTGCACCACGTAGTAGCTGGTGCCGAACAGCGCACAGCCACCGAAGGCGAAGATGACCAGGTTGGTGTGCAGCGGGCGCAGGCGGCCGAAGCTGGTCCAGGGCAGGTCCAGGTTCAGTTGCGGCCACACCAGCTGCGAGGCGATGAAGACGCCCAGGCCCATGCCAAGGATCCCCCAGACCACCGTCATGATGGCGAACTGGCGGACGACCTTATAGTTATAAGCAGTCGGACTGATTGCTGTGCTCATTCTAAGGTTCCACGGTTTTGGTGTTCTTGTTGGTCGAAAAATCGGCGCCAGTATCGATAACCACTTGGGTTATGGCAACGCAAGGATCCTTGCGCCGACCCGTGTCCGGGCCCTTTCGTCGGTGTCCCACGGCGATAGGGTCGGGACGATTGTACACAAATAAATATTTGTAATGTGTACCGTTTTTCACCTTTTTCTGATCGATCGGTCAAGCTTTTTTTTGCGGACGGCATCAGGCTGTGCGCCGCGTCTGCTTCGCTCCTTTGGGAGCGAAGCCCACTGTGGCAACAAGCTTAGTTCTGTTCGGAGGGGGTGCAAGGGAGGGGTACGGCGGGTGTAAGGCATGGGTGTTGCGGTGGGGCGGGTATCGAGCGCCGCCCGCGCGGCGCATCGCGGATGAATCCGCTCCTACATTTGTTGCTACGTGCCGAACCTGTTACGCCATGGTGGCCTGCCTTGGCGCATGACTTGAGCCGTTCAAACCGGCTGACAACCATGGCCTTGCAGGCATGGCCACGTTGCAACAAATGTAGGAGCGGATTCATCCGCGATGCGCCGCGCGGGCGGCGCTCGATTTCACAGGCGCCGAATCGCTCTCGACGAACTCACTTGGCGGTCACCGCTTCAGCAGCGCTATCCTGCGACAGACTGTACACATAGGCTGCCAGCAGGTGCACCTTGTCATTGCCCTGGATTTCCGCCTGGGCTGGCATCTGCCCTTGGCGGCCATAGCGAATGGTCTGCTGCAACTGGGCAAAGCTCGAGCCGTAGATGAACGCCTGCGGGTGGGTCAGGTTCGGCGCGCCCATGGCCGGGGTGCCTTTGCCTTCAGGCCCGTGGCAGGCCACGCAGTTGCCCGCAAAGATCTCCTTGCCCTTGAGCGGGTCGGCCTTGACCCCTTCCGGCAGACTGCGGCCGTCGAGGTTGCTCAGCACGAACGCGGCGACATCTGCCACGCCCTGGTCGCCGATCACCTCGACCCACGCCGGCATCACACCGTGGCGGCCGTTCATGATCGAGGCCTTGATGGTCTCTGGCTCGCCACCCCAGCGCCAGTCCTTGTCAGTCAGGTTGGGGAAGCCGTAGGCACCCTTGGCGTCGGAGCCGTGGCACACCGAGCAGTTGGAGGCAAACAGGCGGCTGCCCATTTTCAGTGCCTGTGGGTCCTTGGCCACTTCCTCGACCGGCATGGCGGCGTACTTGGCAAAGATCGGGCCGAACTTGGCGTCGGCCTTTTCCATTTCCTTCTGCCACTCGTTGGCCCCGGTCCAGCCATTCTCGTAGCCGGGCAGGATGCCTTTCCAGTTGCCCAGGCCCGGGTACAGCACCAGGTAACCGGCACCGAACACCAGGGTGCCGACGAACAGCCAGAACCACCACTTGGGCAGCGGGTTGTCGTACTCCTCGATGCCATCGAAGCTGTGCCCCATGGTCTGGTCGGTGGTGGTGTTGCTCTGGCCCTTGCGGGTCGACAGCAACAGCCAGGCCAGGCCGATCAGGCTACCGATGGTCAGTACGCTGATGTAGGTACTCCAGAAGGTGGTCATTGCGCTTTGCTCCTCACAGCCGCAGTCATGGCAGCAGGTTCCTGCCCGACGGGGGGCAGGCGGTCGTCGACGAAGGGCAACAGGCGCGCTTCGGCGAAATCATGGTCGCGGCGGCGGTTGAACACCCACAGTGAGAGGCCGATGAAGGCGATCATCACCACCAGGGTGCCCAGGCCACGGATCATGCCGATGTCCATTTCCATGGGGGTTACCTCTTGTTCTTGATTGCGGTGCCCAGCACCTGCAGGTAGGCGACCAGGGCGTCCATCTCGGTCTTGTCCTTGACCGCGTCACGGGCCCCGGCGATGTCGTCGTCGGTGTACGGCACGCCCAGGGTGCGCAGGGTGCGCATCTTGGTGTCGGTGTGGCTGTTGTCGACCTTTTCGGCGACCAGCCAGGGGTAGGACGGCATCTTCGATTCCGGTACCACGTTGCGCGGGTTGTACAGGTGCGCACGGTGCCAGTCGTCCGAGTAGCGGCCGCCGACGCGGGCCAGGTCCGGCCCGGTGCGCTTGGAGCCCCACAGGAACGGGTGGTCCCAGACACTTTCGCCAGCGACCGAGTAGTGGCCGTAGCGCTCGGTTTCGGCGCGGAACGGGCGGATCATCTGCGAGTGGCAGCCGACGCAGCCTTCACGGATGTAGATGTCGCGGCCTTCCAGTTGCAGCGCGGTGTAGGGCTTCATGCCTTCGACCGGCTTGTTGGTGACGTCCTGGAAGAACAGTGGGACGATCTGGGTCAGGCCGCCGATGCTCACGGCAAACACCATCAGCAGGGCCAGCAGGCCGACGTTTTTCTCGATGACTTCATGTTTCATCAGGCAGGTCTCCTCAAGCCAGCTGGGCGTTCGCAGGGGCGGCGTCGAGCGCCGGCGAACGCACGGTGCGCCAGGTGTTCCAGGCCATCAGGAACATGCCGCTGAGGAAGATCGCGCCGCCGACGAAGCGCACGATGAAGCCTGGGTGGCTGGCCACCAGGGTTTCCACGAACGAGTAGGTGAGCGTGCCGTCGCTGTTGACCGCGCGCCACATCAGGCCCTGGGCGATGCCGTTGACCCACATCGAGGCGATGTACAGTACGGTGCCGATGGTCGCCAGCCAGAAGTGCGCGTTGATCAGGCCGATGCTGTGCATCTGCTGCTTGCCGAACACTTTCGGGATGGTGTGGTACAGCGCGCCGATCGAGATCATCGCCACCCAGCCAAGGGCGCCGGCGTGGACGTGGCCGATGGTCCAGTCGGTGTAGTGGGACAGGGCGTTGACCGTCTTGATGGCCATCATCGGGCCTTCGAAGGTGGACATGCCGTAGAACGCCAGCGACACCACCAAAAAGCGCAGGATCGGGTCGCTGCGCAGTTTGTGCCAGGCGCCCGAGAGGGTCATCATGCCGTTGATCATGCCGCCCCAGCTCGGTGCCAGCAGGATCAGCGACATCACCATGCCCAGCGACTGCGCCCAGTCCGGCAGGGCGGTGTAGTGCAGGTGGTGGGGACCTGCCCAGATGTACAGGGTAATCAGCGCCCAGAAGTGGACGATCGACAGGCGATAGGAATAGACCGGGCGTTCGGCCTGCTTGGGCACGTAGTAGTACATCATCCCCAGGAAGCCAGCAGTGAGGAAGAAGCCCACCGCGTTGTGGCCGTACCACCATTGCACCATGGCGTCGGTGGCGCCGGCGTAGACCGAGTACGACTTGGTCAGGCTGACCGGCAGTTCCAGGTTGTTGACGATGTGCAGTATCGCCACGGTCAGGATGAACGCGCCGAAGAACCAGTTGCCCACGTAGATGTGCTTGGTGGTGCGTTTCATCAGCGTGCCGAAGAACACGATGGCGTAGCTCACCCAGACGATGGTGATCAGGATGTCGATCGGCCATTCCAGCTCGGCGTATTCCTTGGAGCTGGTGTAGCCCAGCGGCAGGCTGATGGCCGCCAGCAGGATTACCAGTTGCCAGCCCCAGAAGCTGAACGCGGCCAGGCCCGGCGCAAAGAGGGTGGTCTGGCAGGTGCGTTGCACCGAATAATAGGAGGTGGCGAACAGCGCGCAGCCGCCGAAGGCGAAGATCACCGCATTGGTATGCAGGGGTCGCAGGCGGCCGAAGCTGGTCCAGGGGAGGTCGAAGTTGAGGGAAGGCCAGGCGAGCTGGGCGGCGATGAAGACGCCGAGCCCCATCCCGACGATTCCCCACACCACCGTCATGATGGCGAATTGGCGGACCACCTTGTAGTTATAGGCGGTACTGCTGGTTGTGTTCATGTATGGGTTCCCATCCACGGTTATTTTGGCAGGCTTTACAGCGAGGCAAGCATGAGTAATGGGCAAAGTGCCGGTATTGACGGGGATCAATGGGCGCAAGTCGGAAATGTCCCAGGCTTGCGCTGCGATCCTCCGAAAAATGGAGGCGAAGGTGCTGTGTCGGCGTGCCTGATCCTGGCCCATGGCGCGGGCGCGCCGATGGACAGCGATTTCATGAACGAAATGGCGCAAAGGCTGGCGGCGCTTGGGGTAGCGGTGATTCGCTTCGAGTTCCCCTACATGGCCGAGCGGCGTAACGGTGGCGGCAAGCGGCCGCCCAATCCGCAGAAGGTGCTGCTCGAATGCTGGCGCGAGGTGTACCGGCAGGTGCGACCTTTGGTCACGGGCAGGCTGGCCATTGGTGGCAAGTCGATGGGCGGGCGCATGGCCAGCCTGCTGGCCGATGAGCTGGGCGCGGATGCGCTGGTGTGCCTGGGGTATCCGTTTTATGCGGTGGGCAAGCCGGAGAAGCCCAGGGTCGAGCATCTGGCCGAGCTGAAGACGCGTACGTTGATCGTACAAGGGGAGCGGGATGCGCTGGGCAATCGTGAGGCTGTCGAGGGGTATGCGCTGTCACCGTCGATCGAGGTGAGCTGGCTGGTGGCGGGGGATCATGATCTGAAGCCGCTGAAGGCTTCCGGGTTCAGCCATGAACAGCATCTGCAGGCTGCGGCTGAAAAGGTGGCGGGTTTCCTGAAGGGATAGTGCTGGATTCTTCGCGGGGTTACCCGCGAAGAGGCCGGAGCAGGCTACCGCTTATTAGCGGTACTCGCACAGGTAGGCGGTATCCACGTTCACCTGCAACTGGAACTTGCTGTCGGCCGGCACGTTGAACTTGTCGCCAGCGTTGAAGGTTTCCCAGTTGTCGCTGCCTGGCAGCTTCACGGTCAGGGCGCCGGACACCACGTGCATGATCTCGCGCTGGGCGGTGCCGAACTCGTATTCGCCGGGTGCCATCACACCCACGGTGGCAGGGCCTTCAGCACTTGCGAAGGCGATCGACTTGACGGTGCCGTTGAAGTACTCGTTGACCTTGAACATGGGCGACTCCTGAAAAAATAGGGGTGAAAAAGGGCTGGCCAGTATGCCAAAGCCCTTCTGCCTCGTCATCTGCTTTCAAGTGCCGTTCGCGGGCAGGCTCAAGGGCAGCAGGCGCGCCGTGTTGCGGGCATCTTCCAAGGCTCGGTGCTGCTGTCCGCAAAAGTGCATGCCGGCCAGCTGCAGCGCGCCATTGAGCCCGGCCGGGCGCTGCAGGTGGCGGGCTTTGGCGAAACGCTGCTTGAGGTTGATGTGCGGCAGCTCGCGCAGCAGGCTGTCGACTGCGTGCTGGCGCCACTCCTGCAGCAGCTGCTGGCGGTCATAGTCGCCCCAGCTGACCCAGGCCTGCAGCTGCCCGCGATGGTGCCCCAGCCAGCGCTCGAAACGCTCCCACACTTCAGGGAAGGCTGCGGCGCTGTCGACATTTGCCTGGCTGATGTGTGTCAGCTCGCGGCAGAACGGCGTCAGCTGTGGCCGCCGCCGGGGCCGCACGAAGCGCTGGAAGTGGTCCACTTCGCGGCCCTCGCGGGTCACCAGGCTGGCGCCGATTTCAATGATTTCCATCTCCGTGACCGGCCAGCCACCGTCATCGGTGGTGGCTTCCAGGTCGATCACCAACCAGTGGCCCATACCAGGCTCCCTCGCCATACATGCCAAAGCAGCGTAGCCAATGTCTGGCCATACGGCATCCCCTGGCAAAATGCCCTCATTTTGGCATAAGCAGCGGTTGTGCCGTGCCGTGAAAACGCCTAGTTTAGGCGCATCCAGGTATGAACCGTGATGAGCGCCCGCTTTGACTCCAGTGCCCGGCCTGAAGTTGTTTTCCACCCTGTTGATGCTGGCCGCAGCCTGGCTGGCGGTGCCAGCGTGGGCCGCCGAGGCCATCGACGTGAAGATCGGTGCCGCGCATTTCCCGCCATATACCGTGCGCCCGGAGCAGGGTGCCGACACCGGTTTGCTGCCACAGCTGGTCGAGGCCTTGAACCGCCTGCAACAGGACTACCGCTTCGTCCTGGTGCCGACCTCCATTCAGCGGCGCTTCGGTGATTTCCAGCAAGGTCGCACCGACATGGCGATCTTCGAGAACCCTCAGTGGGGGTGGCAGCAGATCCCCCACCAGACGGTGGACATGGGCCTGGAGGATGCCGAAGTGTTCGTTGCCAGGAAGGTCAATGGCCGAGACCAGCATTACTTCGATAACCTGGGTGGCAAGCGCCTGGCACTGTTCAACGGTTATCACTACGCCTTCGCCAACTTCAACCCCGACCCCGACTACCTGCGCAAAACCTACAACGCGACACTGACCTACTCCCACGACAGCAACCTGCTGATGGTTCAGGCCGGGCGCTCCGACATCGCCCTGGTAACGCGCTCGTACCTGAGCGACTTCCTCGCCCGCAACCCCGAAAGCCTCAACCAGCTGATGGCCTCGCAGCGCATCGACCAGGTGTATCACCACTATGCCTTGCTCCGTCCCGATTCACCGATCAGTGATCGCAAGTTCGCCGAGCTGATGGGCTACCTGCGCGACACGGGTGAACTGACGCGCATCTTCCAGCCCTACCGGATCACCGTTGCCGCACCGGGCGACTAAATTCCCCCGGCACGGGCACGTCATCAGCAGTGAGCCTTTCTTTCATTTTTCCGTGAGCCAAGACCATGCCGTTCGATGCCGCTTCGCAGCCCCTGTCGTTACCACGTTGGCGCAGCCTCGATGCCGAGGAGGGTGACTGCTGGCTGAGCTTGACCCTTGAAGGCCGCCCCCTGATCCAGGTACGCCTGGAGCCGGGCGAGACGCTGCAGGTTCATGTGCAGGACTTGTGCCCGGAGCGCCCGCAGCAGGCCTTGTGGGCCGCCTGTTACTGGCTGCTGTCGCGTGATCCGGCACGTCGGCGCCTGGCTGTGCACGTGTCTGCAAGCGTACCTGAGGCATTGGCCAGCGGCTTGCTGCTGGCCACTGAGCAGTCAGGTGTCTACGTGTGCGAGCGCACGCTGTTCTGGCAGTTGCCGCAGCCGTGGCTGGGCGCCTTGGCCAGCGGTATCTACCCGCAGCAGATGCAGTTCAGCAATGGCAAGCGCCACCCACGCCGGGCACCCAAGCCGCGTGGCGAGGTGTATCGCCGGTTCGATGCGCGCCTGGGCGCCTGGGTGTCGCTGCGCACCCTGGAAATCGACCAGGACCTGGAGCGTTTCAATCGCTGGCAGAACAATCCGCGGGTGGAGAAATTCTGGCAGGAGGCGGGTTCGCTGGAGCAGCACCGCGAGTACCTGGCCAAGCTGGAGGCCGACCCCCATGCCTTGACCCTGATTGGTTGCTTCGATGACCAGCCATTTGCCTACTTCGAAGCGTACTGGGCCAAGGAAGATCGCATCGCACCGTTCTACCCGGCCGACGATTACGACCGTGGCATTCACATGCTGGTGGGGGAAGAGACGCACCGTGGCCCGCACAAGGTCGCCAGCTGGCTGTCGGCGCTGGTGCACTACCTGTTCCTGGATGACCCGCGCACCCAGCGGGTGGTGGCTGAGCCGCGTGCCGACAATGGCAAGATGATCGGCTACATGCACGACCAGTGCTTCCATTGCGACAAGGCGTTCGATTTCCCGCACAAGCGCGCGGCGCTGATGATTCTGGGGCGGGAGCAATTCTTCGACCGCTGCAAGCTGGTCTGAAACCCCGTCGCCTGCTTCGCGGGTAAACCCGCTCCCACAGAGACAGCACAGGATCTGAGGCCTGCGCCGCCCCTGTGGGAGCGGGTTTACCCGCGAAGAAGCCAGCACCGATGTTTCAGACCTGCCGGTTGGCGGTCTTGCGGCAATGCACCAAGGCATCGCGAATCATGAAGTTGACCAGCGTGGGTGACACCCCCAGTTCCTTGGCGATGTCTTTCTGTGGCACGCCATGCAGGCGGTACATCTCGAAGGCATAGCGGGTGCGCTGGGGCAGTTCGTTGAGTGCTTCGGCGATGTGTTCGAGCGCCGCCAGGTTGATATGCGTGGCCTCGGGCGAAGCGTTCGGGATGACCACGTTCAGGCCTTCCTCTTCGCTGCCGGAATACTTCAGCTCCATCGCCTGCTTGCGGTAATGGTCGATGGCCAGGTTGCGCACGATCTGGAACAGGTAGCTGAGCTGTGCCTTGAACGACGAGGTGATCTGCGGGGCGGCGCTGAGCCGGAAGAAGGCGTCCTGCACCACGTCCTCGGCCCGCGAGCGGCAGCCGGTGATGCGCGCTGCGATCTTGACCAGGATGCTGCGGTTGTCGACGAATGCCTGGAGTAATGGTGAATCGCACTTACTTGTGGATAGTTGTTCCGCCATGGAAATCACCTTGTCTCGAAGGGGAAAGGGAGCACCCCAAAAAGGGAAGCTTCCTACGACGTGCGACAAACTATTCAGAATGATAATGATTGTCAAATACGAAAGTTAATGAGTTTCCATTAGTTTCAGTTCTAAGCGAGCGCGCGTGACGCAGTTCACCTTCCTGCGCCCCTCAGCCTTTTTCGCACCGCTAATTTCCTGCCACGCCCATCCGTTCCCCTGTGTACATCCGGCCGCTGCCGCTGCCCGCCGACCTTGTGCGGGGCAGCCAGCCCGACTCAACCAGACACTGGCAGGAACCCCCCATGACGGACGCCTTCGAACTCCCGCTCTCGCTGGTCCAGGCCCTGGCGCAACGCGCCGCGCTGACCCCGGACCGCATCGCCCTGCGCTTTCTGGCCGATGCCCCCGGCGAGCAGGCCGTGCTCAGCTATCGCGACCTGGACGCCCGTGCGCGCACCATCGCGGCGGCGCTGCAGGCCCGCGCCGGGTTTGCCGAGCGGGCCGTGCTGCTGTTCCCCAGCGGCCCGGACTACGTGGCGGCGTTCTTCGGTTGCCTGTACGCCGGCGTCATTGCCGTGCCGGCCTACCCACCGGAGTCGTCCCGCCAGCATCACCAGGAGCGCCTGCTGTCGATCATCGATGACGCCGAGCCGCGCCTGCTGCTGACCGTTGCCGCGCTGCACGACAGCCTGCAGGGGTTGGAGGCCCTGAGCGGCAACAACGCCCCCGAGCTGCTGGCTGTGGATACGCTTGACCCGGCATTGGCGGGCAGTTGGCGCGAGCCGCAGTTGCAGGCGCACGACATCGCCTTCCTGCAGTACACCTCCGGCTCCACCGCGCTACCGAAGGGCGTGCAGGTCAGCCACGGCAACCTGGTGGCCAACGAGCAGTTGATCCGCTCGGGCTTCGGCATCGACCTCAACCCCGACGACGTGATCGTCAGCTGGCTGCCGCTGTACCACGACATGGGCCTGATTGGCGGGCTGCTGCAGCCGATCTTCAGTGGCGTACCGTGCGTGCTGATGTCGCCGGGTTATTTCCTCGCCCGGCCGCTGCGCTGGTTGCAGGCGATCAGCGAGTACGGCGGTACCATCAGCGGCGGGCCGGATTTCGCCTACCGGCTGTGCAGCGAACGGGTCAGCGAGGCGGCCTTGGCCGGCCTCGACCTGAGCCGCTGGCGTGTGGCCTATTCCGGTTCCGAGCCGATCCGCCAGGACAGTCTCGCCACCTTCGCCGGCAAGTTCGCTGCCTGCGGTTTCCAGCCGGGCAGCTTCTTTGCCAGCTATGGCCTGGCCGAAGCCACCTTGTTCGTCAGTGGCAGCCGCCGTGGGCAGGGTATCGGCGCGCTGGAGCTGGATGCCGAGGCGTTCGCCGCCCACCGTGCCGAAGCCGGCAAGGGCAGCGTGCTGATGAGCTGTGGCTACCCGCAGCCCGGCCACGCGGTGCGCATCGTCGAGCCACAGCAACTTGAGGTACTGGGCGACAACCAGGTCGGCGAGATCTGGGCCGGCGGCCCGAGCATTGCCCTGGGTTACTGGCGCAACCCTGAAGCCACGGCGCGTACCTTCGTCGAAAGTGATGGCCAGACCTGGCTGCGTACCGGCGACCTTGGTTTCATGCGTGACGGCGAAGTGTTCGTCACCGGCCGCCTGAAGGACATGCTGATCGTCCGTGGCCAGAACCTGTATCCGCAAGACCTGGAAAAGACCCTGGAGCGTGAGGTCGAAGTGCTGCGCAAGGGCCGGGTGGCCGTGTTCGCGGTCGACGACCAGGGCCAGGAGGGCATCGGCGTGGCGGTAGAGGTCAGCCGCAATGTGCAGAAAGCCGTCAAGCCCGAGGACCTGATCAAGACCCTGCGCAAGGTGATCGCCGATGCCTGTCGCCAGGCGCCGGCCGTGGTCCTGCTGCTCAACCCGGGCGCATTGCCGAAGACTTCCAGCGGCAAGCTGCAGCGTTCGGCCTGCCGCCTGCGCATGAACGATGGCAGCCTGGATTGCTATGCGCGCTTCCCCATCGCTACCGGGCAGGCTGCAGTTACGGCAACGGGCGATGACCTGCAGGCTCGCATCGCCGGAGTCTGGCGCGAGGTCCTCAGGGTCGAGACGGTTGCCGCTGACGATCACTTCCTGCTGCTGGGCGGCAACTCCATCGCTGCCACGCAGGTCACTGCACGCCTGGCTGATGAGCTGGGTATCCAGCTGAGCCTGCGTACCTTGTTCGAAGCACCAACGCTGGCCGAGTACTGCGCTGGCGTGGCAGCCATCCTGGCGGAAGGCGCCGGTGAAGCCTGCGCTATCACGGCGTTGAACCGCGACCAGGCCTTGCCGCAGTCGCTGGCACAGAACCGCCTTTGGCTGACCTGGCAGCTTGAGCCGCAGTCTGCGGCCTACAACATTCCTGCGGGGCTGCACCTGCGCGGGGAGCTGGATGAGGCCGCACTTGAGCGGGCGTTCCAAGCCTTGGTCACGCGTCACGAATCGTTGCGCACGGTATTCAGTGAAGAAGACGGCATGGCGTTGCAGCGTGTGCTGGCGCAGCAGCCATTCAGCCTTGAGCGTCTGGACCTGGAAGGGCTGGCGCCTGAACAGGTGGCCTCGCGTCGCGAGGACGAGGCCCGGCAACCCTTCGACCTGATCAATGGCCCGCTGCTGCGCGTAACCTTGGTGCGCCTGGATGATGAAGACCACCAACTGTGGGTGACCTTGCATCACATCATCGCCGATGGCTGGTCGCTGAACATCCTGCTCGACGAGTTCGCCAAACTCTATGCCGCCCATTGCCAGGGGCTGGACGCCAAGCTGGCACCGCTAACCCTGGGCTATGCCGATTACGGCACCTGGCAGCGCCAATGGCTGGCCGAGGGCGAAAGTGCGCGCCAGCTGGAGTATTGGACAGCCACATTGGGCGATACCTCGCCAGTGCTCGACCTGTACCCGGACCAGCCGCGCTCCAGCCAGCATGAAAACCGTGCCGCGCGCCTGAGCGTGAAAGTGCCGGCCAAGCTGGGCGACGCCCTCAAGGGCCTGGCCCGCGAACAGCAGGCCAGCCTGTTCATGGTCCTGCTGGCTGCCTGGCAGGGCCTGCTGCATCGCTACACCGGCCAGAGTGACATCCGCGTCGGTGTGCCCAATGCCAACCGCCCGCGCCAGGAAACCCAGGGCATGGTCGGCTTCTTCATCAATACCCAGGTGCTACGTGCGCAGCTCGATGGCCGCCTGCCGTTCACTCAACTGCTGGCCCAGGTGCGTGGCGCGACACTCGGCGCCCAGGCCAACCAGGACCTGCCGTTCGAGCAACTGCTCGAAGCGCTGCCCGAGGCGCGCGAGCAGGGCCTGTTCCAGGTCATGTTCAACCACCAGCAGCGCGACCTCTGCGCTTTGCGCCGCTTGCCGGGCCTGCTCGCCGAAGAGCTGCCATGGCACAGCCGCGAAGCCAAGTTCGACCTGCAGCTGCACAGTGAGGAAGACCACCAGGGCCGCCTTAGCCTGGCCTTCGACTACGCTGCCGAGCTGTTCGAAGCCAGCACCGTCAAGCGCCTGGCCCAGCACTTGCTGGCGCTGCTCGAGCAAGTTTGCGCGCAGCCGCAATTGCCGTTGGGCGACGTACAACTGCTGGATGAACAGGGGCGCCAACAACTGTTGGCATGGGGGCAGGCGCCTGCGGCCGCGCCGCAGCGTCTGCTGGTCGAGCAGCTCAATGAACAGGCCCGCCTGACGCCGCAGCGCACTGCACTGGTCTGGGAGGGCGGTAGCCTCGACTACGCCGAGCTGCATCAGCAGGCCAACCGGCTGGCGCATTATCTGCGCGACAAAGGCGTCGGCCCCGACACCTGCGTGGCCATCGCTGTCGAGCGTTCGCCGCAACTGCTGGTCGGCTTGCTGGCCATCCTCAAGGCTGGCGGTGCCTATGTGCCGCTGGATGTCGATTACCCGGCCGAGCGCCTGGCCTACATGCTTGGCGACTGCCAGGCCAGCCTGCTGCTCAGCCACAGCAGCCTGCTCGGCACATTGCCGCAGGTGGACGGCGTCAGCGCCATCGCCCTCGACCAGTTGCACCTGGACAGCTGGCCAAGCCAGGCACCGGGCCTGCACTTGCAGGGCGACAACCTGGCCTACGTGATCTATACCTCCGGCTCCACCGGCCAGCCGAAGGGCGTTGGCAATACCCATGCCGCCCTGGCGGAGCGCCTGCAGTGGATGCAGGCCAGCTATGCGCTGGATGAAAGCGACGTGCTGATGCAGAAAGCACCGATCAGCTTCGACGTGTCGGTGTGGGAGTGTTTCTGGCCACTGATCAGCGGTTGCAAGCTGGTGCTGGCCGGCCCCGGCGAGCACCGCGACCCGCAGCGCATCGCCGCGCTGGTGCAAGCGCATGGCGTGACCACGCTGCACTTCGTGCCGCCGCTGCTGCAGGTGTTTGTGCAGGAGCCGCTGGCCGCTGGCTGCAGCAGCCTGCGCCGGCTGTTCTCCGGTGGCGAGGCGCTGCCTTCGAACCTGCGTGACCGTGTGCTGCAGTTGCTGCCACAGGTGCAGTTGCACAACCGCTACGGGCCGACCGAAACCGCCATCAACGTCACCCACTGGCAGTGCCAGGCAGAAGATGGTGAACGCTCGCCGATCGGTCGCCCGTTGGGCAACGTGCTCTGCCGGATACTGGACGATGAGCTTGAACTGACCGCGCCTGGCGTGCCGGGCGAGCTGTACCTGGGGGGAGCGGGCCTTGCCCGTGGCTACCTGGGCCGGCCGGGCCTGACGGCCGAGCGTTTCGTGCCACAGGCCGACGGCAATGGCGCGCGCCTGTACCGCAGTGGCGACCGCGCCCGCTGGCAGGTGCAGAACCAGGCCTTGGCATACCTCGGTCGCCTCGATCAGCAGGTCAAGGTGCGCGGTTTCCGAGTCGAGCCGGAAGAAGTGCAGGCTTGCCTGCTGGCCCAGCCGGGTGTCGAACAGGCACTGGTGCTGATTCACCAGGACGCCGTCGGTGCGCAACTGGTCGGTTACTACAGTGGCACGGCACAGTCCGAGGCCCTGCTGGCTGCCTTGGCCGCGCAATTGCCGGCGTACATGGTGCCGGCCCAGTTGATCGGCCTGGCGCAGATGCCGCTGGGCCCGAGCGGCAAGGTCGAGCGCAAGGCGCTGCCGGCGCCCGTGTGGCAGCAGCGTGCCCATGTCGAGCCGCAGACTGCGTTGCAGCAACAGGTGGCAGCCATCTGGCGCGAGGTGCTGAACCTGCCGCAGGTTGGCCTGCACGATGACTTTTTCGCCCTCGGCGGCCACTCGCTGCTGGCCACCCAGATTGTCTCGCGCACCCGCCAGGCCTGTGATGTCGAGCTGCCGCTCAAGGCGTTGTTCGACGCCAGCGAGCTGGCTGCGTTCTGTGAAGAAATCGCCCGCATCCGCGCTGCCGGTGAGTGCAATCGGCAAGGCGAAATCGCCTTGGTCGACCGCCGCCAGGCCGTGCCTCTGTCGTATTCGCAGCAGCGCATGTGGTTCCTCTGGCAGATGGAACCAGACAGCCCCGCCTACAACGTTGGCGGCATGGCGCGTTTACGTGGTGCCCTGCATGTGGATGCTTTCGAACGCGCCCTGCAGGCACTGATCGTGCGCCACGAAAGCCTGCGCACTACCTTCCCGAGCATCGATGGCGTGCCGTACCAGTGCGTGGCCGACGACAGCGGGCTGCAACTGGACTGGCAGGACTTCACGGCCCTGCCGGCGCAGGCCCGTCAACAGCGCCTGCAACAACTGGCCGACGACCAGGCCCACCAGCCGTTCGACCTGGAGCGTGGCCCGCTGCTGCGCGCGTGCCTGGCCAAGACCGAGGACCGTGAGCACTACTTCGTGCTGACCTTGCACCACATCGTCACCGAAGGCTGGGCCATGGACATCTTCGCCCGCGAACTGGGCGAGCTCTATGAAGCCTTCGTCGATGACCGTGAGTCGCCCTTGGCGCCGCTGCCGGTGCAATACCTCGACTACAGCGTGTGGCAACGGCAATGGCTGGAAAGCGGCGAGGGCGCACGCCAGCTGGCCTACTGGAAAGACCGCCTCGGCGGTGACCACCCGGTGCTGGCGCTGCCCGCCGACCGCCCGCGCCCGGCTGTGCAGAGCCACCGCGGCGAGCTGTACCGCTTCGACCTCGACCCGGCGCTGGTCGCCCGCGTGCATGCCTTCAACAATCAGCGTGGGCTGACCCTGTTCATGACCATGACCGCCACGCTGGCTGCGTTGCTGCACCGCTACAGCGGCCAGCGCGACCTGCGCATCGGTGCGCCAGTGGCCAACCGTATCCGCCCGGAAAGCGAAGGCCTGATCGGTGCCTTCCTCAACACCCAGGTGTTGCGCTGTGAACTGGACGGGCAAATGACAGCTGCCGCGTTGCTCGACCAGGTACGCCAGGCCGCTATCGAAGGCCAGTCGCATCAGGACCTGCCGTTCGACCAGTTGGTCGAGGCCCTGCAGCCGCCGCGCAGCAGTGCTTACAACCCGCTGTTTCAGGTGATGTGCAACGTGCAGCGCTGGGCCTTCCAGCAAAGCCGTGAACTGGCCGGCATGCAGGTGGATTACCTGGTCAACGACGCCAGTGCCACCAAGTTCGACCTGTACCTGGAGGTCACTGACCTCGACGGCCGCCTGGGCTGCTGCCTGACCTACAGCCGCGACCTGTTCGACGAGCCGCGCATCGCCCGCATGGCCGAGCACTGGCAGCAACTGCTGGTCGGCCTGCTCGACAACCCGCAGCAGCGCCTGTGCGAGCTGCCGATGCTGGCCGATGCCGAACAACAGGTGCTGATCGGCCAGTTGCAAGGCGAGCAGGACTTCGCACTCGACCAGACGATTCACGGCCTGTTCGCCGCCCAGGCTGCGCGTACGCCCAGCGCGGGGGCGCTGACCTTCGCCGGCCAGCACATGACCTACGCCGAGCTCGACCAGCAGGCCAACCGCCTGGCGCGTGCCCTGCGCGAGCGCGGGGTCGGCCCGCAGGTGCGTGTGGGCCTGGCGCTTGAGCGTTCGCTGCAGATGGTGGTCGGCCTCCTGGCCATTCTCAAGGCCGGTGGCGCCTATGTGCCGCTCGACCCGGAGTACCCGCTCGACCGCCTGCGCTACATGATCGAAGACAGCCGCATCGGCCTGCTGCTGGGCCAGCAAGCGCTGCTTGAAAACCTCGGTGAGTTGCCCGACGGCGTGGCCCGCTGGAGCCTTGAAGACGACGCGGCAAGCCTGTCGGCCTACAGCGATGCGCCGCTGGACAACCTCAACCTGCCGCAGCATCAGGCTTACCTGATCTATACCTCCGGCTCCACCGGCAAGCCCAAGGGCGTGGTGGTCAGCCATGGCGAAATCGCCATGCATTGCCAGGCGGTGATCGACGCCTTCGGCATGCGCAGCGATGACTGCGAGTTGCACTTCTATTCGATCAACTTCGATGCAGCCAGCGAGCGTTTACTGGTACCTCTGCTGTGTGGCGCCCGCGTGGTGCTGCGTGCCCAGGGCCAATGGGGTGCCGAGGACATCTGCCAGCTGGTGCGTGAGCAGCAGGTGAGCGTTCTGGGCTTCACCCCGAGCTATGGCAGCCAGTTGGCCCAGTACCTGGCCGGGCAGGGTGAGCAGTTGCCGGTGCGGCTGGTGATCACCGGCGGCGAAGCGCTGACCGGCGAGCACCTGCAGCGCATCCGCCAGGCCTTTGTCCCGCAGCAGTTTTTCAACGCCTACGGCCCCACCGAAACCGTGGTCATGCCACTGGCCTGCCTGGCGCCGCAGGTGATGCCCGCCGACGCTGGCAGCGTGCCGATCGGCCGGGTGATCGGTGCCCGCACGGCGTACATCCTCGACGAAGACTTGGCCCTGCTGCCGCAAGGCGGGATCGGCGAACTCTACGTCGGCGGTGCCGGCCTGGCCCAGGGTTACCATGACCGCCCGGGCCTCAGCGCCGAGCGCTTCGTCGCCGACCCGTTCAGCCATGACGGCGGGCGCCTGTACCGCACCGGCGACCTGGTGCGCCTGCGCGCCGATGGCTTGGTGGAATACATCGGCCGCGCCGATCAGCAGGTGAAGATTCGCGGCTTCCGCATTGAACTTGGCGAAATCGAAAGCTGCCTGCAGGCGCATGCCGATGTCGACGAGGCTGTGGTCCTGGCCCTTGACCTGCCGGGCGGCAAGCAGTTGGTTGGTTACCTGGTGTGCACGCAGGCCACTGCCGACAGCGAAACCCAGTCCAGGCTGCGCGAAGCGGTCAAGACCGATGCGCGTCAGCACCTGCCGGACTACATGGTGCCAGCGCACCTGGTGCTGCTCGAACGCCTGCCGCTGATGGGCAATGGCAAGCTCGACCGCCGTGCACTGCCGGCACCGGACCTGGAGCAGGCGCGCCAGCATTACCAGGCCCCGGCCAATGAGCTGGAAGAGCAGTTGGCGCAAGTCTGGCGCGAAGTGCTCAACACGTCCCGCGTAGGTGTGCAGGACAACTTCTTCGAACTGGGTGGCGACTCGATCCTGTCGATTCAGGTGGTCAGCCGCGCTCGCCAGCTGGGCCTGCAGTTCACCCCGCGCGACCTGTTCCAGCACCAGACCATCCAGACCCTGGCTGCCGTGGTCAGCCGCAGCGCGGCGCCGAGCAGTATCGACCAGGGGGCGCGTGAGGGGCGCAGCGGCCTCACGCCGATTCAGCACTGGTTCTTCGACCGTGACGTGGCCCAGCCGCAGCACTGGAACCAGGCGGTGCTGCTGGACGCGCGCCAGCCACTGGAGCGTGCCACCCTTGAGCAGGCCCTGGCCGGGCTGGTGACGCACCACGACAGCCTGCGCCTGCGATTCACCCAAGGCCACGCTGCGTTCGCCGCGCTGTCTGCCGAGCAGCTGTTGTGGACTGCAACGGTCGCCGACTTCGCCGACTGCCAGGCGCTGTATACCGACGTGCAACGCAGCCTTGACCTGGAACGGGGCCCGCTGTTGCGCGCACTGTTGGTGAGTGATGGACAGGGCGCGCAACGCCTGCTGCTGGCGATCCACCACCTGGTGGTCGATGGGGTGTCCTGGCGCGTGCTGCTCGAAGACCTGCAAGCGCTGTATCGCGGCCAGCCACTGGCGGCCAAGACCCACGCCATGGCCGACTGGGCCGCGCGCCTGGCCAGCTACGCCGGCAGCGATTCGCTGCGCGACGAACTGGGCTGGTGGCAAGGCCAGCTCGGCAGCGTGCGCCATGGGCTGCCATGCGATCACCCGCAGGGTGGCAACCTGCATCGGCATGCCGACACTCTGGCCATCGGCCTGGACGTGGAACAGACCCGGCAGTTGCTGCAACAGGCACCGGCGGCCTACCACACCCAGGTCAACGACCTGCTGCTGACCGCACTGGCGCGTACCCTGTGCCGCTGGAGTGGTGACCAGGAAGTGCTGGTGCAGCTTGAAGGCCACGGCCGCGACGGCCTGTTCGAAGACATGGACCTGACCCGCAGCGTCGGCTGGTTCACCAATGCCTACCCGCTGCGCCTGAACCCGCAGGTTGGCGACGACGATGCCGCGCGCGCCACTTCGCTCAAGTGCATCAAGGAACAGCTGCGCCAGGTGCCCCACAAGGGGCTGGGCTATGGCGTGCTGCGCTACCTGGGCGATGCTGCCAGCCGCGAACGCATGGCGGCGTTGCCGCAGGCGCGCATCACCTTCAACTACCTGGGCCAGTTCGATCAGCAGTTCGACGAGGCCGCATTGTTCCTGCCGCTGGATGCACCGGCAGGCTTGGCCCACGATCTGGATGCGCCGCTGCCGAACTGGCTCAGTGTCGATGGGCAGGTCTACGGCGGTGCCTTGCAACTGCGCTGGACCTTCAGCCGCGAGCGGTATAACCAGCGGACCATCGCGCAGCTGGCCGAGGCCTATCGCCAGGAGCTGCTGGCCCTGATCGGCCATTGCCTGGCCGATGGCAACGGCAGCTTCACGCCATCGGACTTCCCGCTGGCGCACCTGACCCAGGCGCAGATCGACGCACTGCCGGTCCCGGCCACGCAGATCGAAGACGTCTACCCGCTGACGCCGATGCAGGAGGGCATGCTGCTGCATACCCTGCTGGAACCGGGCACCGGCCTCTACTACATGCAGGACCGCTACCGCATCAACAGCGCGCTCGACCCCGAGCGTTTCGCCCTGGCCTGGCAGGCCGTGGTGGCACGGCATGAGGCCTTGCGCGCCTCGTTCAGCTGGAACGCCGGCGAAACCATGCTGCAGATCATTCATAAACCGGGCAACACGCCGGTGGACTATCAGGACTGGCGCGGCCTTGATGAAGCGGCCCAGGAGGCGCGCCTGCAAGTGTTGCACAAGCAGGAGCGGGAAGCGGGCTTTGCACTGCTGCAGGAGCCGCCGTTCCACCTGCGCCTGGTGCGGGTCGATGATGAGCGCTACTGGTTCATGATGAGCAACCACCACATCCTTATCGATGCCTGGTGCCGTTCGTTGCTGATGAACGACTTCTTCGAGCTCTACCAGGCCCTCGGCGAAGACCGCCAGGCCCAGTTGCCGGTGCCGCCGCGCTACCGCGACTACATCGGCTGGCTGCAGCGCCAGGACATGGACGAAGCGCGCAACTGGTGGCAGGCCAGCCTGGCCGGCTTCGAACGCGCCACGGCGCTGCCCAGCGACCGCCCGCTGCGCAACGATCACGCCGGTGACGGCATGGTTGTGGGCGACTGCTATACCCGCCTGGAGGTAAGCGACGGCGTGCGCCTGCGTGAACTGGCCCAGGCCCATCAGCTGACCATCAACACCTTCGCCCAGGCGGCCTGGGCGCTGGTGCTGGCGCGCTACAGCGGCGATCGCGACGTGGCCTTCGGCGTGACCGTGGCCGGGCGCCCGGTGAGCCTGCCGCAGATGCAGCGCACGGTCGGCCTGTTCATCAACAGTATCGCCCTGCGCGTGCAACTGCCCGAGCCGGGCCAGCGCTGCAGCGTGCGCCAGTGGTTGCAAGCTGTGCTGGAACGCAACATGGAACTGCGCGAGTACGAGTACCTGCCGCTGGTGGCAATCCAGGACTGTAGCGAACTGCCCAAGGGGCAGCCGCTGTTCAACAGCCTGTTCGTGTTCGAGAACGCACCGGTGGAAACCGCGGTGCTCGACCACGCCCAGCACCTCAATGCCAGTTCCGATTCTGGCCGTACCCACACCAACTTCCCGCTGACGGCGGTGTGCTACCCGGGCGACGACCTGGGCCTGCACCTGTCGTTCGACCAGCGCTACTTCGACTACCCGACCGTCGAGCGCCTGCTGGCCGAGTTCAAGCGCCTGTTGCTGGCGCTGGTGCAAGGCTTTGACGGTGAGGTGAGCGAATTGCCGTTGCTGGGCGAGGCTGAACAACGCTTCCTGCTCGACGACTGCAACCGCACCGAGCGCGCCTACCCGCTGACGCAGAGCTACGTGGCACTGTTCGAAGCGCAGGTGGCTGCCCACCCTGAGCGCACTGTGGCCCGCTGCCTGGATGCGTCGTATGACTACGCCGGGCTGAACCTTGCGGCCAACCGCCTCGGCCATGCGCTGGTCGCAGCGGGCGTGGCCATCGACCAGCCGGTCGCCTTGCTGGCCGAGCGGGGCTTGCCGTTGCTGGGCATGATCGTCGGCAGCTTCAAGGCTGGCGCCGGCTATTTGCCGCTGGACCCGGGCCTGCCGTCGGCGCGCCTGCAGCGCATTGTCGAGCTGAGCCGCACGCCGGTGCTGGTGTGCAGCGCGGCCTGTGCCGAGCAGGCGCGCCAGTTGCTGGATGACCTGGCGAGTGTGGCGCGGCCGCAGTTGCTGGTGTGGGAAGAAGTGCAGGGCAGCAGCGTCGCCAGCCACAACCCTGGCATCCACAGTGGTCCGGACAACCTGGCTTACGTCATCTACACCTCCGGCTCCACCGGGCTGCCCAAAGGCGTGATGGTCGAGCAGCGCGGGATGCTCAACAACCAGTTGAGCAAGCTGCCCTACCTGGCCTTGAGCGAGCGCGACGTGATCGCGCAGACCGCTTCGCAGAGCTTCGACATTTCGGTCTGGCAGTTCCTCGCCGCACCGTTGTTCGGGGCCCGGGTTGAGATTGTGCCGAACGCCATCGCCCATGACCCGCAAGGTTTGCTGGCGCATGTGCAGGCAACCGGCATCAGCGTGCTGGAAAGCGTCCCATCGCTGATTCAGGGCATGCTCGCCAACGATCATCAGGCGCTGGATGGCTTGCGCTGGATGTTGCCGACCGGCGAAGCAATGCCGCCGGAGCTGGCTGCGCAATGGCTGCAGCGTTATCCGCAGATTGGCCTGGTCAATGCCTACGGGCCGGCGGAGTGCTCGGATGACGTGGCCTTCTTCCGCGTCGACATGGCGTCGACCCGTGGCAGTTACCTGCCGATCGGCACGCCGACCGACAACAACCGCCTGTACCTGTATGGCGAAGACCAGACCTTGGTGCCGCTGGGTGCGGTGGGTGAGGTGTGTGTGGCGGGTACTGGCGTCGGTCGCGGTTATGTCGGCGACCCACTGCGCACGGCACTGGCATTCATCCCGCACCCGCACGGGGCGCCGGGCGAACGCCTGTACCGTACCGGTGACCTGGCACGACAGCGCCCGGACGGGGTGCTTGAGTACGTCGGGCGCATCGACCACCAGGTGAAGATCCGTGGCTACCGTATCGAGCTGGGCGAGATCGAGGCGCGTCTGCACGAGCAGGCCGAGATTCGCGATGCGGCGGTGGGGGTGCAGGAAAGCGCCAATGGCAAGCACCTGGTTGGCTACCTGGTGGCGCACCAGGGCGTGCTCGCCGATGCGGCGTTGCTGGAGCAGGTCAAGCAGCGCCTGCGTGCCGAACTTCCGGAGTACATGGTGCCGCTGCACTGGGCCTGGTTCGCCAGCCTGCCGCACAACGCCAACGGCAAGCTCGACCGCAAGGCACTGCCGGCCATCGAAATCGGTGGCCAGCACAGCCAGGCCTACCTGGCGCCGCGGGATGAGCTTGAAGAGGTGCTTGCCGGTATCTGGGCCGAAGTGCTCAAGGCCGGGCGGGTCGGGGTGCATGACAACTTCTTCGAGTTGGGCGGGCATTCGTTGCTGGCCACGCAGATCGCTTCGCGGGTGCAGAAGCAGCTGCAGCTGAACGTGCCGCTGCGGGCGATGTTCGAGTGCAGCACGGTGGAGGCGTTGGCCGAGTACGTGCGCGGGTTGCAGGGCAGTGAGCTGGATGAGGGCAAGGCGGATCGGCTCAGTGACCTGATGGCCGAGCTGGAAGGGCTGTAGACCGTACGGGGGGCGCTTTGCGCCCCTATCGCCACAGAAGGCTGCAAAGCAGCCCCGGCCATTTCGGACTCAGTGCATGCCGAGCATTTTGCTTTGAATGGTTTAGGTTGAACGAATGAGTTTGGCTTCACTTGAAGCTGGTGGGTACTTTGATATATTTGTGATGACTTCACTGTAAGTCGGTGGCGGATCAAGCAGTGGGTCGGCGAGTGTGGGTTGTATGTTTTGCACATCAGGGACTTCATCGAGATCAAAGGGTTGTCCTGGTTGTCTGCCGGTATTCCACATGCTCCTGCCTTCTTCCAGCTTTAAGAAGCTAGTCTCAATCTTCTTTCTATTGCTCTCATAGCGCTGCCGGGAATTAGAGTTCTCGATTTGATCATGTGCTTCGGGATTGTTGTTGATGTGTTCTGCAAAGCGACGTGCTTTGTTTATGCGTTTTTCCAGCTTCAGTATGTGCTTGCGCTGACCTGATGAAATCCCGGGGTAACTTTTCCAATTTTCAAAGCCACTGAATGGATTGCGGGATGCCCGCGGGTTCAGGGGTGTCAGAATGCCGGTATGCCCTGATTCATCAGTCCGATTGATCGGGTCTCCGGCGCAATAAGCGTATGCATTGATACCACCGGCGCCGAAAGGACTTAGACTGTCCGGGCATATGAAACGCATGAGAGGTACGCTGTAGTGGCGATAGCCGTTTCCCAATGGATAGCGCTGCGTCAGGGCATCTGGCAATTGTCCATTGTAGTAAAGCACGTGTGATTTGAGGTTATTTAAGTATCCAAAGGGGGCGTATGCATGACTTTCGTCAGCGGCAAAAAGCACCGACCCTTTATTATCTGTCGATAGAAGTGCTGTACGGCCGAACCCAGTGCTTTGAGGCTTTAAGGTTGAAGGTGCGTCACCTTTGTAGTCCATGGCCTTGGTCCTGATTACGGGGCAGAAGTCAGACGGAGTATCATCTGCACTCAAACGTAGGGCCACTGTCAAAATTGATAGGTCTGGCCAACGCTCTACTGAAACGGTTTGGGTTGCCTGACAACTTCTTCGAGCTGGGCGGGCATTCGCTGCTGGCCAGGCAGATCGCTGCGCGGGTGCAGAAGCAGCTGCAGCTGAACGTGCCGCTGCGGGCGATGTTCGAGTGCAGCACGGTGGAGGCGTTGGCCGAGAATGTGCGCGGCTTGCAGGGCAGTGAGCTGGATGAGGGCAAGGCGGATCGGCTCAGTGACCTGATGGCCGAGCTGGAAGGGCTGTAGTATGTCTTGAGTTTTGCGGGGCGGCG